>JANQKJ010000019.1 GCA_028281205.1 Gammaproteobacteria bacterium | reverse complement strand
CCACCTCAATGGTGTGTTTCTTGCGCAAATCGAGTTTAGGTGGGTCATCTAGTTCGTAAACTTCGCCGTCGATACGCGCGCGTAGGAATCCCTGGGAGTGTAATTGTTGGAATAGTTGTAGATGCTCACCTTTACGGTTTTGCACTACAGGCGCGAGTAGCATTAGGCGGCTATCTACGGGCAATTCCATTACCTTATCAACCATTTGACTAACCGTCTGGACATTGAGGTCAATGCTATGTGTTGGGCACTTAGGTGTGCCTACCCGCGCATACAATAAGCGTAGGTAATCATAGATTTCTGTAATTGTGCCCACTGTGGAACGTGGATTGTGAGAGGTTGATTTTTGTTCAATTGAGATTGCTGGTGACAATCCCTCAATAGTATCGACATCCGGCTTTTCCAGGCGGGCTAGGAATTGGCGCGCATAGGCAGACAGTGATTCAACATAGCGACGTTGTCCTTCAGCAAAAATGGTGTCAAATGCTAATGAAGATTTGCCAGAGCCAGATAATCCAGTGATCACAATGAGTTGATCGCGTGGTAAGTCCAAATCAATATTTTTTAAATTGTGAGTGCGTGCTCCACGAATGCTAATTGCTGCCATGCGATATCTCAGTCCAGGTAAACTTGCTAATATACGTGTTTTAGTGCTGGAAACGCAAAGTTGTGCACTGTCTATCAAATAGAGGTTAATTAATGAACCCGATAGAACGTCGGGCCGCAGTATCGCTTGCGCTAATTTATGCTACGCGCATGCTTGGTCTATTTATGATCTTACCGGTGTTTGCTATTTATGCTGAGCAGCTGGTGCATGTCACTCCTTTCCTGGTGGGACTGGCAATTGGTATCTATGGGTTAACACAAGCAACTTTTCAAATTCCTTTTGGTGCTTGGTCTGATCGTATTGGGCGCAAGCCAGTGATAATTATTGGTTTGCTAATATTTGTTCTCGGTAGCATCGTGGCCGCGATGGCGGATTCAATCTACTGGGTTATTGTGGGTCGTGCACTGCAAGGCATGGGCGCGATTGCATCAGCAATTATGGCATTGGCTTCGGATCTTACACGTGATGAGCACCGTACTAAAGTAATGGCGGTTATTGGTGCCAGCATCGGTGCTTCTTTCATGCTTGCTTTAGTATTAGGGCCTTTGTTACAAGCGTGGGTAGGTGTACCAGGAATCTTTTGGATCACGGCAATATTGGCAATGCTAGGTATATTATTAGTTGTATTTTTAATACCTACACCAGTACAAGCAAGCTCAGAGTTAGCAACACTTGATCGTACAATTTTGGGTTCAGTATTAAGTGACAGACAATTAGTGCGGCTTGATATGGGTGTGTTTATTTTACATATGGCACTAACAGCGATTTTTGTAATAGTACCTATTATATTGCGTGATCAATACAATTTGGCAGCGGAAACGCATTGGCAAGTGTATTTAAGCATATTGCTTATATCGTTAGTACTACTTGTACCAACAATTATATTTTCAGAAAAACTAAACAAGACAAAAATGTTTTTTATTGTTGCTATTTTATTAAGTGCTGCAGGACTATTGATAATGTCTTTCTCAATATCCAGCTTTAATATTTTCTTTATTGCAATGGTGTTATTTTTCTGGGGCTTCAATTTTCTAGAAGCAAGTATGCCTTCCTTGGTTTCTAAATTGAGTAACCCGCTTACCAAAGGTATGTCTATGGGAGTTTTTTCTAGCAGTCAGTTTCTAGGCGCTTTTACTGGGGGCCTGGTAGCAGGGCTATTATTACAAAATTTTGATCAAAATGGAGTATTTTTGTTCGCATTTGTTATGTTTTTGATATGGTTTCTAGTAGCATCATCAATGCAGACACCTGTCGATTTTAAGAGCTATACTGCCCAACTTGGTAACATGAAGGATACTCAAGTTGAACAGGTAGCAGCAGCTTTACAAGCGCTGCCAGGCGTTGCTGAAGCGACTGTGATTGCTGAAGAGGGAATCGCTTATTTGAGAGTGGATAAGAACACTTTTGAAGAAGATAGAGTCAAAGCATACTGCGCACAATTAAACTAAATATAAAAATTTAAACACGAAAATTGAGAAAAGAGGATAAAACATGGCACGAGGTGTAAATAAAGTTATTTTGGTGGGTAACTTAGGGCAAGATCCTGAGGTTAAGTATATGCCCAGTGGTCAAGCAGTATGCAATATTAGTATTGCAACCACTGATAGCTGGAGTGATAAAGCCACAGGTGAAAAACAGGAAAGAACAGAATGGCATCGTGTGGTGTTTTTTAGACGCTTAGCAGAAATTGCCGGTGAGTATCTGCGTAAAGGTTCACAGGTATATATCGAAGGCCGCTTGCAAACACGCAAGTGGCAAGATCAAAGTGGTGCAGACAAGTATACAACTGAAATTATAGCTAACGAGATGCAAATGTTAGGCGGGCGCGGCGGAAGTGGCGGTGGAAACTATGACGCACCAGCAATGGATGAAGGTTATGGAAGTTCAAGCTCAAAGTCTTCTGCTAAACCAGCACCAAGTACTGCCGATGATTTTGATGATGATATTCCATTTTAAGTCTCAATATTGACTCATCTAGAGCTGTAATTGAATTAACTCGAATCTTTAAGTTACATACAAGCGAGCAATAAAGTTGCTCGCTAACAGCCAGTTGAAAAACATAAAATTACTTTTAATTGCTCCAAGCTTCTATCCGGTACATGGTGGAGCAGGCTTGCGTTTCTATCGTTATCTTCCTTATTTCCATGAGCAAAATATCGAAACAACTGTTATTTGCGGAACGCCAAAGTCGAAAAAATTTACTGATGAAGATCGCAAAGCAGACTGGTTGCAGTTTCAGGATGGTACACTTGTTGATGAGATTGTCTTAAAAGGCGCAAGAATTCTAAAGTACAAAATACCAGGAAAAGGGTCTAAGCAGAGATCTAGTATTTTATTAGAAAAAGCATTAGATTTTTGTGCTCAACAAGCTACTAAACCAGATATTGTTCATATAATTGCGCCCATGCCTTTTCATGTGATTAACCAATTAAAGAAAATTAAAAAATTTGATGTCAAGTTGGTTTATTCGCATACCATTGCAAAAGACTTTTCAAATAATGTACTAGTTAAACTTTTACAAAAATGGAAAATTAAACAAGTTCTAAGTCAATATGATTATGTGCTAGTTCAATCAAATGCATTGAGAGATAGTATCAAGACTATGAATCAGACTTTTAATGTAATAGTTATTCCTAATGGGGTCGACGCGGAGAAATTCTCACCTGTAAAAAACCAACAAGAAAAAACACAACTACGTAATTCATTGGGCCTACCAGTGAATGCAACAATTGTTACGCTAGTTGGTGCGGTACATCCAAGAAAAGGTACTGATTTATTAGTAGAAGCTTGGTCACGGGTTGTTGAGATACACCCAAGTCTAAACTTATTGCTCATAGGTCCGCGTTATGATTTGTTGCGTAATGAGCTTGCTGGGTTCAATGAAAAGATTAAACAATCGATTTCTGCATCGAATATGAGTGCAAACGTACATTTCTTAGGACAAGTGGATTGCGTTGACTTATATCTTAAAGTATCAGATATGTTTGTGTTTCCTTCTAAGCGAGAAGGTATGCCTAATGCTGTTTTAGAGGCAATGTCGTCAAGTTTGCCGGTTATTGTAACGCCATTTATAGGGTTGTCTGAAGAGCTGGGCGTAGCAAACGAGCATTATTTGCTTGCGGACCGATCCTCTAATTCTTTGCGCGAGAATATCTTAAAGTTGATAAATGATCGAAGCTTATGTAATCAACTTTCGATGAATGCAAGAGAGTGGGTCTTGAGTAATATGACAATAAAACAGAGTGCAGAGCGGCACACAGCTGCTTTCCATAGTTGTGTAAATTCTTAAATATTTAAATTATATGTGTGGAATAGCTGGCGTACTGTATTCAGAACCTAGACTGAATAACGATGATTTTTTATCGTTAATGCGGAGTATGGGAGATACGCTAAAACATCGTGGCCCAGACGATCATGGAGAATGGGTTGATGTTGATGCTGGCATTGGTTTTGCGCATCGGAGATTGTCAATCCTTGATCTATCTCTGGCTGGACATCAGCCCATGATATCTAGAAATAAGCGTTATGTGATTATATTTAATGGGGAAATTTACAATTATCGTGAAATCAAAGCGGATCTCGAAAAGTCAGGAGTAGTATTTAGGGGCCACTCAGATACTGAAACTCTGTTAGAAAGTATTGTGCATAAAGGGCTTGAGAAAACATTAGATTTAATTAATGGCATGTTTGCGTTTGCGCTGTGGGACAAAGAAACTCGCATGCTTACTCTTGTTAGAGATCGCATTGGTAAAAAGCCGCTCTACTATGGTTGGTGTAATGGTGTATTTTTATTTGCTTCTGAATTAAAAGCATTGAAATTACATCCTTCTTTTAATGACGAAATAGATCGTGCCGCTTTAGGTCAATTTATTCAATATTCATGGTTAAATGGGCCGGCATCTATCTACCTTGATATCAAGAAATTACAGCCAGGTAGCTATATTAAAGTTACGCAGACTAGTACTGCTAGTGAAGTGCAGCCAAATATATATTGGTCATCAATAAATCAAGCTAGGCAAGCGCAGGCAAATTTATATGCTGGAAGTTATGATGATTCGGTTAATGAGCTTGAAGGGCTTTTGTGTTCCGCGGTTCAAAAAAGAATGATAGCTGACGTTGACCTTGGTGCTTTGCTATCCGGTGGTATTGATTCATCCCTTATTGTTTCAATGATGCAATCAAATTCACAAGAAAAAATTAAAACATTTTCTATAGGATTTCATGAAGAAACTCATAATGAGGCAGAGCATGCTAAGCTTATCGCAGAATATCTTGGAACAGACCATCAAGAATTGTATGTGACTGCTCAAGATTGTATGGATGTGATTCCTCAATTGCCATTGATTTATGATGAGCCATTTGCAGATGCGTCACAAATTCCTACTTACTTGGTTTCAAAATTAGCGAGCCAAAAAGTTAAAGTGGTCTTATCTGGCGATGGGGGCGATGAGCTTTTTGCAGGTTATACTCGTTATTTTAGATGCCTACAACACTGGCAAAAGCATTCAAACATACCTGTATCAGTTAGACCGGCAATAGGCATTAGTATGGATGCAATGGCTAAGTCTTTATGGTACGCGTTAGGAAGAACTAGAGTAAAACAAGGTGTTAGTGGTTGGAGGAGGCTTGGTGCTAAACTTGAAAAAAGAGCTAGGAGGATAAGTGCATCTACACCTCTAGAATTATTCATAAGAATGATGTCTCGTTACAAAAACATTAATGAGATAGTCATGGGTTATTCAATGTCTAATACATTTCTTACAAAGTCATCTCTATGGCCAAATTTTCCTGATGAAATATTAAATATGATGTTGACAGATACAAGCTGTTATTTACCAGATGATATTCTCGTTAAAGTTGATAGAGCTACAATGGCTGTTGGGCTAGAAGCACGTTCGCCATTGTTGGATAAGTGTGTGGCTGAGTTTTCATGGGGGTTGCCAATGTCGTCAAAAGTTAATGAATTTGGTGGCAAGAAAATTCTTAAAGATGTTTTAGCGAGATATATTCCTGCTAGCAGGACTGATCGTAAAAAAATGGGATTTGGTGTGCCGATAGGAGCATGGCTAAGAGGGCCGCTTAACCATTGGGCAAACGAT
>JANQKJ010000014.1 GCA_028281205.1 Gammaproteobacteria bacterium | reverse complement strand
TTAAACTTTTTATTCAATCAGCTTCACTCCGTTCATCATCAGAACCGGTATCCTAGATATTTTGCCTGCTAGTCCATATTTGTATGCTGTTGCATTTTTTACTAGACTTGTAGCTTTGTTAGAATGGAACTTTCGACGGTTATTACGCATCTCGAACTTTTAATCCAAGGGGACTCAACTTGGCTCATTTCACAGCCGCTGCACATCTAGGCATCTTATTTCGCATTTCGCAACCTACCGTACAATAAAATACCTATGAATACAATACAAATTACAAGATAATCGTCTTTAGGGGTAGACCTACAGCGCACAATCTCTGACTGCCCCACTCCTAACTCTATCTCATAAACTCGCCGCATAATGCCACTACAAAGCATATGCGCTTTCTTAATTTCAACTCTTTTCTAAATAGTTCCTTCGTGATCATCGCATCTATGTACCAACTACAGGCTACTCCAAAAATTGTTTTGGAGGTTTCATTTGGATGGCCAGAAGGAGTTTGGGTGGAATGTTTTCCATAGATAGTACGATTTATAACTAATGCAATTGTGTTTTGTCGATTAGCGATCATATTTTCACATCAGCGGAACTGTTAACCTATTTTTCATGTTTCTGTACCGGAGGCAGTTGATGAAACCATTTTAAAACTTTAATAATATACTTAGTTATTTGGCACTAGTATTGATATAAGAAAATAACAGTCAGACTGGCAACGGTTGTCATCAATGGCATCAAGAAAGCTTGGTGGGATGCATATCCCTCATTTTTAGGCTCAGCTCTAGTATCATCATTTTCATCATCATCATCATCGTCATCACCATCTCCGCCATCAGATATAGGTTTCTGACGAGGCACTGGGTTAGTGGTACCCGCATCGGCGTGGAATTGTTGCTGGCTGGAAAGTCGCTTGTTGAGTGAGGCCAGGGATGACCCGTTTTGCGGCTGTTGCTTGACATGGCTGTTGCTGGCTGAAACTATATTTGTATTGGAGTGAACATTTGTTATTTGTCAGAAGCTTATCAAAGGCCTCTACCACGAAGAAGGAACGAGTTATGTGTCAAGAATCATGTGTATTATTGCTGGAAGGTCAAAAAGTTGAAGGAATTGGGTAAGCTGAGAGAGCACATCACGCGTATTTTACACTCATCTTCTGCATCATCGCCATCTTCGTCACCACCACCACCACCTCCAAATGCAATTATCTGGTAATCCACAGGGCTGGCGGCACCCGCACCGGCATTGAAATTGTTGCTCACTGGAAGGCCGATTGTTGGGTCACTACGGGTATGGCCTATTTCAGGGCTGAGGCGTGCCATGGCTGCCGCTGACTAAAATTACTCGCGTACTATTAAAGTAGACAGAAAGTTTATCATAATAATTACGATAATATGTACTGGAGTCAAAACGTGGTATGGTTAATTTTCAAACTATTTTTAAAATTGAAGTATCATGATCTATTGCTAATTGTTTTATATTCAAGACCGAAAGTGCATGAAAATTTTCGAAAATTGGGATTGCAAATTGCGCTACATTATCAAATACTGGTTTTTGGTAAGGCAAAGGGTGGGCGGCACTAGCATCGGCGTGCGATTGTTGCTGGCTGGATGATTACCTGTTGGGCGAGAAAGGGAATGATTTGTTTTGGACTGCTGGTTGATATGGTTTTCGCTTGTTGAAATTAGACCTCTGGTCGACAACATTAATACAATTAAATTTACTTGAAAAATACAAGCACTCGAGTTAAATTGACATTTCTGCCGCTAGCTTCGTTATTGAAGTTTCACTGTTCGCGAAGTGCCCTAACTACGCTACGGATTTTTAGTAGATTCAAATGTCAATTTTTAGATTGTCTAGATAATCGGATTGAAACATTGTGCCCCAAAGAGAAGGATGTGTGATCTGTGATCAAAGAAAGGACGGTCCGCCAGCAATCCCTTCGCTCCTTTATATGGCAACTTTCTGGAACGTCTGAGCACTGAGCATACGATTTGCATTCTTAGTAACCATCCTATGTTATCTGCTGATTAACATGCAATATGGGCTGAATTCAACCTCATCTCTTTTCCCACACTTCGTGATTCATTGAAATAATCAATCATTCCGTTGTTAGAATAGCACACTACACGCACTTATTGGGTGTCGGGTTGTTGACGATTCCCTCCTTTCAGAGTTTGGGAGTTCTGTTAATCTACCTGCTTTAGGTTTCATCTAACAGCAGTAAATATGTTATTATAGCGCATATTAAAATGGCTGTGTAATCTCGTATACTACCTTCTCCTATTGGCGTTATGAAGTAAACGAAGAGGACGCATATGATATACTGGTATTTAGCTCGCTTGCCATGAACATCACACGGTGTTTAATTCCTACCCCGTATGCTTCAAAATATGGCTCAGGGTGGCCCTATGAAGACTTATAGTGGGTCACTTGCCTTCCTGGCTCACATCAGCCACCTAAAGATAATTGGTTTCTGTCTAAAAATATAAACAAGAGGCAAGCTAAATTGCGCCTTGTTTATATCTAACCTGGTGGTAGTAGAATCGGGTGATTTTCGTGCGTATAAAA
>JANQKJ010000012.1 GCA_028281205.1 Gammaproteobacteria bacterium | reverse complement strand
TTAAAGAAAACAATTATGAAGGGACGGCGATAATTTCAAGTGTCACCATTGTTCCTGTTCCTCCTGCTCTGTTGCTCTTTGGGTCAGCGCTTATATTTTTATATATATCAGCTAAGAAAAAGCTAACTACTTTACCTTTAGTTTGATTTATAGAATTCATGATATGACCATTTTTGCGTCGAAAGATGAGATACATAAACTGGGTATTTAAATAATTATGAACACAAAATTAGAAATTTAATATAAATATATAATTTTTACTTAATCAAATATGAATCTGCATATATAAAAAATTTAAGTATCATTTTGTTGCTTGTGCGCAATTTTGAAATTCATCAAATTTTTCTTTATTTTTTACATTTGATATTTTATCTATGCTCCATAGTTCTGTATTACAATCAAATGGTTGATTGGTTATCTGACCAGTCAATCTAAGCTCATAGTTTTTGCTGTTGTTAGGAATAAACTTTACAATATGAGTACACGGGATATTCATCCCCGAAAATGAAAGTATTGCCAATACAAGTGGCTCATCAGCTTCAACGTAAACACCTTCGTAATTAATATTAGTAATTAATGGGTTTCTTTGATTGTATCTCATTAGTAACTTCACTGTTTGTGGATCTAATTTCTCCCCACACATTTTATATTCAGGATATTTATGAATTATCGTAGTAAGCGAAGTAAGTAAAAATGGCTCCATTTCTCTATTTAATGTTAATTTTACAGCAGTATCTTCTTGGGCTGATTTGTAAACTTCGGGTGATGCACAACTGAATAAACTTACCAATAAAGAAATCAAAATTACATTTAGTTTGAACATTGAGTATCCCTAATTTATTTAAGATGGCGCCTCTATACTTATAAAATATCTATTTGATTTAAATAATATTGTATTAGTATACGGTTAAAATACACATAGTAGTCAAACTTTGATTAGCCAACGATACAATGCATACGATCTTATATTCATTTTTTGTAATATTTACGCTTGCGTTTTACGCACTTACACTTAGTTCATGTGCTAGCAATAGTGTAAAAAATCTCTCTTCTAGTGAACACACAGAAGAAATGGCTACAATCTTTTTCTCTCGCAAAGATTCACTTATCAATTTTGCAGGTCAAAAAGACATTCATTTATCTGGGGAAAAAGTTTTCACTGTCAAAGATAGCACTTATACATCTATCAAAGTTATACCAGGAGACTATGTCATCTCAGCAGAGGTCCCATGGTCGAAGCGTGAATTATTTGCAAAATATGAGCCTACTAAAATTTCTATTACAGCCATGCCGTCTAAAACATACTATGTGCATCTAAATATAGATGTAGATTATAAAGGGACCAAGGCCAATCTTGAATTCGTAGGAGGCCTACCAGTTTTTGTAGGTAATCCGGCCGTCGAATATAATGAATATTTCACAATTCTTGAGCCTAGTGAAGGATCAAATCTCATATCAAGCTACTCTTATAGAGAGAATAAATTATCTAATTAAATTAATCATGGATGTTATTAATCTTAATGACCGCTTTTGCGCCGAAAACAGGCATTCAAAAAAGTTAAATATTTCACTATTATTATGAGTAGCCCATCTCATTTGTCTTAATTAAAACTTATAAAATTACGTCAATTATCAATTTTGCGAGTAATTGATCTAGGATAGTCCGGCTACAATAACTATACTTTCGGCCACTAGATTTTTGATTCCGGTCACATTCTTTATGTATGGGGATTATTTTAATATTGACGAAAGTGCATTCTCAATTGCACCGAATCCTAAGTATTTATTTTTAAGTGCCCAGCACCAAGAAGTGCTTGCGCACTTATTGTATGGCATTACTCGTAGTGGTGGATTTGTTCTTATTACCGGTGAGATTGGCACTGGTAAAACCACTGTATGTCGAAGTCTATTTTCCGAGATTCCGGAAAATACTGATATTGCTCTGATTGTTAATCCTAAGCTTGAGCCTGTCGATCTATTGGCATCGATCTGTGATGAGTTACATATTACTTATCCGGACGTGCCTCTAGGGACAAAAACATATCTTAATAAGTTGAATGAAAGGCTTATTGAATCGCATGCGCAGGGGCGCAATACAATACTGATTATTGATGAAGCGCAAAATTTAAGTGTCGATGCGCTTGAAACTATAAGAGGTTTGACGAATTTAGAAACTGATGAGCAAAAATTATTACAGATTATTCTGATTGGCCAACCAGAATTAAGAGACCGGTTAAATACTCATGCAATGGAACAGTTGAACCAGCGGATTACTGCCCGCTTTCACCTTGAGGCATTAGATAGAGATGAAGTGGCAGCATATATCAAGCATCGTTTAACTATAGGGAAAGCAGACGCGAATATTTTCAGCAAATCTAACATTGACTATATATATAAATTAACTGGCGGTGTGCCAAGACTAATTAATGTGTTATGTGACCGTTCTCTTTTGGGTGCTTATGTACAGAAGAAAAAGAAGATCAGTAATGACATTATTTACAACGCAGCCTCTGAGTCTTTAGGTAAAAGAAAGCAGCAAAATAAGAAAACGCCTGCACGTTTTTCATCGGTGGGATTAGCTTTGATTGCGGTAATTATTTTAATTGCTATCACCGTAGGAATTGTTTTTTATGACCATTTCGCAGTAGAAAGACAATTAGCTGCAGTCGAAAATAATCAACAAAAACAGGTTTCTAGTGAAATAGAACCTGTGCAACCACCCCAGGCCGAGCAAACAAATCAAATACCCGAGCAAGCTATTATTCTTGATAGTCAGAGTTTGGCTGATGTGGATTCGCAAGTCATCACTCAAGATATGGCGACACAATCTGATACAACTGAACAACAAGCAATGGCGCACAATAATATAGATGTAACAGATTCATTAAGTGTGGCGGTAGATGAGGAAGCTTCAGATGACGAGGCAAATGCCATGGATGTAGACAACAATAGTGATAGCCATGAAAGTGAAATAGTAAGCCAAGCTGCAATGCAACTGACTCCTAAGCAACAAGCCTACTACGAATTATTTAATAGCTGGGAGTTGGAGTATGTTGACCATGATGTTGACCCATGCGTGTATGCCGTGCGCCATGAGTTGTATTGCTTCACGAGTCAAAACGGTGATGTTGCCTTATTGGAACGATTAAATCGTCCTGCGATTTTGAAAAACAAATTACCTAATGGTGATACCAGTTATTTATTTATTAAAAAAATAACCCGCGGTGAAGTCATTGTCCTGGATTCAGCAGGTGAATATAGGGTTAGTTGGGATGATATTGGACATTCATGGCAAGGTGAATTCTCCCTTTTATGGAAACCTATAAGTGAAGCCGAGCATATCCGGCCGGGCCAACAGGGGGAGTTTGTAAAAACCATAGATGAACAGTTAGCCATTATATTTAACCGTTCACCCCAATGGCATGTATTAGAAAGTTATGACAGTAAATTGGTCAAAGAAGTAAAAACATTCCAAACAGCACAAAAAATATCGGCTGATGGAGTTATAGGACCGCTGACTCAGATATTTATGAATAATATAGTACGTTCAGATGTACCAAAGTTGCGTTAGATATTATGTCTTATATTTTAGAAGCAATTAAAAAAGCTGAAGGCGAGCGAGGTAATAAACGTTTGTCACAAGCGGTTATTAATGAAGCCCTTGACCGATCGCAACACAAGAAAAGTTTGCCATGGCTTGCAATTGCCATTTTTATTAATGCAATTATTTTATTGGCCTGGATTGGTTACCAAGTTTTGTATAAGCAACCTTTGATTGATAGCAGTTCTGGCTCGCAAGCTAATGTTGATAGTAGCTATTCAGAAGTAGTGAATAATGTAAGCGATGTTCAAGAAAACATTGTGATGAGTGAAGAGCCTATTCCTGATGCAGCGATAGTCTCTGAAAGTGAGCAACCTGACTTAGAGCAAATAGCTAATCAAAAAGCGTCCGTCGATATTATAGTTGACGAACCTGTAGTTACAGATACCAATACAATAGAACCAAGTGGGGAAATTAGGGCTAGTGTGTCATTGGATGATTTGATTGATGAAGAAGTACCGGTGTTTTTTTCTGTTAAAAAACAAGAGCCGGTAAATTCAGGTGACAGTGAAGTAAGTCCACAAGAAATAGAACCTGGTCAGATAAAACCTAGTCAAACTGAACCTAAACCCATATTAGAACCAATAACTGTCGCAAAAGTTGATCCAATGCCGATTCCAGTAATTGAATTACCAGAACCTGATTCAACTCACCATGTTGATGATTTTGATTCACAGCAAGTGAGTGTAGAACAGTTACCAGTTATCCCGCTTGTACGGCCTAGCGATGTGCCCAGCTATGATGAACTTCCATATTCCTTGCAACAGCAAATACCAAAACTGACCATCAGTGTACATATATATAATGCCGATGTGGATGCACGCAAAGTGCGCATTAATGGCCAGTTATTGTACGAAGGCGAGCAAATTGACCAGGAAACGATGGTTGAAGAAATTACCCCCCTTGGGGTGATTATTGATCACGCCGGAACGCTGTTTAAGAAAAACCTTCATTAGAGCTATCTGTCATAAAGAATAGATATCTGTTCATGTATTGTGACAAACGCCTATTAGTTCTAAAGAAGCATTTCAATTTTGTTATATACTAAAATATGTTCTTATAAATAAAGTGTAACTTACTGAATATTAAGTAAAATCTGATGTCACTAATATATGACGCATTAAAACGTGCCGAAAAGAGGAGAAAATCTTCTCAATCACAGGTACCTATCCAGTCTGCCATCGAAGTCGATAAGGTGGTCGAGCCTGCCCAAATCCTGGCGGAAGAGTCGTCTGAGCCTGACACTTCTATAGAGCACATCTCTGACATGCCCGAGAATATTCAGCCACTAAATGACAGCGCTCATAATCAAGTGAATAGTTTTGATCAGCGCGTGCAGTTGGAAATGCGTGACCCTGTGCTGATCGAACAAAGTGTCACAGAGGCATTGAAGAATAAACATATTATTACCGCATCTGATTTTACTAAAGTACTGCGTATGCGCGATGAGAATACTGATGCATCGTTGTTAACACTGATTACAAGGATGGGATTGGCCAGTGATGCGGACATTGCATCAGTCTACGCGGAAGTATTGGGTGTTCCAATGGTTACCCGCGACACATTTCCTAATGAAAATATTGCCGCAGAACTTATGTCGGAACGATTTCTAAAAGAACAGAAAATCATGCCACTGGCAATTGATGATGACTATATTACAGTCGCAATGAGTGACCCCGCAGATTTTGCTACACAAGACGCTATTGAAATGGCATGTGATCGTACAGTCAGTATAAGAGTAGGTGTCGCATCTGAAATTGAAACCAGTATTGACCAGATATGCGGCGAGCGTTCTTCACAGATGGATCAAATACTGGATGACGTTGCATTGGAAGAAATTTCTGATGAAGAAGTGGATCATCTCAAAGACCTTGCCAGTGAAGCGCCTGTTATCCGTTTGGTTAATTTATTAATTCAGCGTGCCATTGAACAACATGCATCTGATATCCATATAGAGCCCTTTGAGGGACAATTAAAAGTACGCTATCGCATTGATGGCGTATTAAAAGAAGTTGAGTCTCCGGCTAAGCAATTTGCAGCCGCGATAATTTCGCGTATTAAAATTATGGCCAAGCTGGATATTGCGGAACGAAGATTGCCTCAAGATGGCCGCGTACGCACGCGCATGCAGGGTGTTGAATTTGACATGCGTATTTCAACTATTCCTACCATGCATGGAGAAAGTGTTGTTATTCGCTTGTTAAATCAAGAGAGTGTAGTGCTGAATTTTGAATCATTGGGTTTTAGTTCTGACGTGCGCAGTCGTCTGGAAGAAGTACTACGAATGCCGCATGGCATGATCTTAATTACTGGGCCAACAGGCAGTGGTAAAACAACCACGTTGTATACTGCTTTGAACATGCTCAATGAACCTAATAGAAAAATAATCACTGTAGAAGACCCAATTGAGTATCAGTTGGAAGGCATTAATCAGATCCAGGCCAAATCATCGATAGGGCTAACTTTTGCCAGTGCATTAAGGTCTATTGTTCGGCAGGATCCGGATGTCATTATGGTAGGCGAAATGCGTGACTTGGAAACTGCAGAGATCTGTGTCAAGTCAGCATTAACCGGTCATTTAGTATTATCTACCCTACATACAAACGATGCTGCTTCATCTGTGACACGATTAATTGAAATGCGTGTTGAAGATTATTTGCTTACTTCAACATTAAATGCGGTATTAGCACAAAGATTAGTGAGAGTATTGTGTGAGCATTGTAAAGAAACAGTTAATGCACCACAAAAGTTTATCCAGGACTGCCACAACAACAATATTCCAGTTGAAGAAGATACAAAAATCTGTGTCGCAAAAGGTTGCCCAGAATGTGGCGGCACCGGTTATGTTGGACGGACATGTATTGTTGAATTACTGATTTTAAATGACGAGATTAAAAAGAAGATTTTAGCCAAAGCTGATGCTACACAACTACAAGCATGCGCTATTCAGTCAGGCATGCAAACAATGCATCAAGACGGCCTTTCTAAAGTGCTGCAAGGCATTACTACCATAGAAGAAGTTGTCCGTATTACTAAGGAGTAAGTTTTGTGCCTACTTTTGAATATAAAGCGACAACACCAGAAGGGAATATTTTAACCGGTCAGCGTGACGGGCAAAGTGAACAGTCAGTGGTTGCCTGGCTGCAAGATGCCAACTACATTCCAATCCATATTAGAGAAGTTGATGCTAGAGCATCATCTGCCGGCAGTTCTTTAACATTATTTAACACCAACCAGCTCAGCAATGACCAGGTCCTGGAGTTTACCGAGCAATTGAGTACGTTGATTAAATCTAAATTACCACTAGACCATGCTTTAAAGATATTACAAAAAATCTCCACTAGTGACAAAGTAAAGTCCCTGGTAAAAAATTTACTCGATAAAGTAGAAGCAGGCAGTGAGTTTTCAGCGGCATTAGAAGCACAAAAAGAGTTTAGTCCATTTTATGTCAATATGATTCGCGCTTCGGAAGCGAGCGGTAATCTCGACAGTGGACTTATTCAGTTATATGAATACTTAGATGGCGTAAAAAAAATGCGCGATAAAATTTTATCTGCATTGCTTTACCCACTTATCTTATTAATTGTTGCAGGTTTGTCTGTAGTAATGATTCTTTTGTTCGTAGTACCAAAAATAACGGAATTATTTGTCGGTAGTGATCAAGCCCTACCTATTCCTACACAAATTGTTATTGGCATGTCCAATGCTGTGGTTAGCTATTGGTGGATACTACCTATAATCATTATTGGCCTTGTTTATTATGCGCGTTATGTTGCCAGAAGTATTGACCGTAAACGACCTTGGCATAAATTATTGCTAAAAACTCCGCTGGTTAGTGACTTAATTATCCGTGGTGAAATGGCTAAATTCTCAAATAGCTTGGGCACTCTAATTTCTAATGGCGTGAATATGCAAACGGCATTACCTATTGCAAATGCAACATTAACAAATGTGGTGTTCTCAGAGAGTATCGCGCATGCGATAGAAAGCTTTAAAGAAGGGAAATCTTTATTTGGCATTATGTCAAAAGTCGACCATTTTCCTGTACTTGCTGGTCAAATGATTAATGTAGGAGAAGAAACAGGTGAGTTAGAACCTATGTTGACAAGAATAGGTGAGATTTACCAACGCGAAGTTTCTAACGCAATGCAAAGATTTTTATCATTATTAGAGCCGTTATTAATTGTTTCATTGGGCTTAATGATTGGTGGCATTATTATTTCAATTTTGATGGCGATTATCAGTGTGAATGATTTGCCGTTATAACTAGCTTGGATATTATTATGATTAAATATAGAAAAGATAATAAAAATCGTGGATTTACACTAATAGAGTTGCTTGTTGTATTAGTGATTCTGGGTTTGTTATCAGGTTTGGTAGGCCCGCAAGTAATGAAACATTTTGGAGAGTCAAAATCTAAAGCTGCAAAGTTACAAATTGAAGAGCTATCAGCTGCTCTTGATATGTATAAGCTTGATACAGATACCTACCCAAGTACTTCCCAAGGTTTGGAATCATTAGT
>JANQKJ010000362.1 GCA_028281205.1 Gammaproteobacteria bacterium | reverse complement strand
GGTTGTTGTTAAATAATTAATATACGACTTTTAGAAACTACAAAGCCATAATCACTTCAGGGCATTTTGTCACCGCGGCACATACCTTGTCGAGTTGTTCACGGTTACGCGCAATAATAACAATAGTATAGCTAACGTATTTATCATTCTTACTTGGCGTAGTTTTTGTTGAAGCCCAATCTTCTCTTGGTACATGCTCTTCAACCGTCTTATCAACAGCTGCGATAAAATGTAGCGTATTTTTACCAAACATTTTTAGTGGAAAGTCGCAAGGAAACACTAAACCTTGCGGTTCACCTTGACTGCCATTGCCAGCGCCATTGGCAGAACCATTACTAATACCGTTACCGTTAGTATTGGACATAATTAGTTTTTACGTTGCTGATAAGCAGCAAACACTCTTGCCCATAACTCGCCAGGTTTCCCTGTGCCTATAGCTTGATCGTCTACACGTGTTACAGGCACACATTCCTTGGTAGAACTAGTAATCCAAACTTCATCCGCATTATTAAGTTCTTGTTGGGTTATCGCAGATTCTGTTAAAGGAATATTTAGTTCGCTGAGCAACTCAACAACGACATCACGTGTAATACCAGGCAAGATTAGATGATCTTTAGGTGCAGTACTGACTTTTTCATTTTTGACTATAAACACATTAGTGGCCGACCCTTCTAGTACTTTTCCATCACGCACTAAAATAGCTTCATGTGCGCCATGTTCAATAGCCTGTTGTTTTTTCATCACATTTGCCAACAAACTAGTGACTTTAATATCGCAACGGTCCCAGCGCATATCATCGACAGTGACTGCACTCAAACCTTGTGTATACATATCTTCACTTACCGATGGCCATGGATTAGTCATAGCAAATACTGTGGGCATTACATTCACTGGAAAAGCATGGTCTCTGGGTGCTACCCCGCGTGATATTTGAATGTAAACAGATAGTTGTTGCAGACCAGACTTATCAATTAATTGTTGAATAATATTAATCCATTGATCTTCACTATGTGGATTAGTTATTTTTGTCTGTTCTAAACTACGATTTAAGCGCTTTAAATGCGCGCTCAAGTAAAATGGCTTTGAGTTATATACTGGAATTAATTCATAGATGGCATCACCAAATATAAACCCGCGGTCGAGCACAGAGATTTTACACTCTTCTATAGGTAAGAACTCTCCATTCAAATAAGCATTAGCCATCTATTTACTCAAAGTAGCTCATCACATAGTCACTAATTTTCTGGAAGATGCTACCTTCAGCGACATCCTCTAAGGCAACTAATTCAACCTCCGCATATTTTTCATCATCTAAGTTAATAATCACTTTACCTACAGATTGATATTTTGAGATTGGCGCTTCTAATTGAGTTGCCACCTGCATAAAAGGTTTTAAGTCACTATAACGACCTCGCGGGATGGTGATAGTGATATCTTCTTTAATACCCAGACTAACTTCTTTCTTTTCCCCGTACCATGCACGTTTTTTTATTAGCTCCTGGCCAGCACGATATAACTGATGCGATTCAAAGAAGCGGAACCCATAATTGAGCAGTGCTTGTGAATGCGCTGCGCGTGCATCGGCTGAGTTAGCACCTAATACCACGGACACTAAGCGCATATTGTCTCTCTGCGCAGAAGATGCCAAACAATATTTGGCTGCTTCGGTATGCCCTGTTTTCAGCCCGTCAACAGTTGGATCACGCCATAGTAATTTATTGCGATTGTGCTGTGTGATGCCATTAAAAGTATATTCTTTTTGCGAATAGCGTTTATATTGCTCTGGGAAATCACGAATAATAGCACTACTCAATGTGGCAATATCGCGCGCTGTCATAAAGTGTTGCTCATCCGTCAAACCTGTCACATTAACAAAATGTGAACTCACCAAACCTAAACGTGCTGCTTCAGTATTCATCATATCAACAAATGCCTGCTCACTGCCTGCGATATGTTCAGCCAATGAA
>JANQKJ010000359.1 GCA_028281205.1 Gammaproteobacteria bacterium | reverse complement strand
AAGCATGACGCAGTCCAGTGAAGATATCCTTGGTGTGTACTTGCTTGCTAAATATGCTGGTCTATTTGCTGATAAAAAGCATATTGAATCAAGTCGTATTCTAATCGTACCGTTATTGGAAACCATTGATGACTTGCGTAACGGTCCGGCAATTTTAGAAGACTTACTTGATATTCCATTTGTTCGACGCACAATTGAAGAATTTGGCGGTCACCAGGAAATTATGGTGGGCTATTCGGATTCTAACAAAGATGGTGGTTGCGTATGCTCTACCTGGGAAGTTAGTAAAGCCCAAACTATGATTTACCAGGCTGGACAAAAACATGGTATTCAAATTTCATTCTTCCACGGCCGCGGCGGTTCCGTATCACGTGGTGGAGCACCAGCAGGTCGTGCCATTGCCGCACAACCTGCGGGTACTATTAATGGCCGCATGCGCGTTACTGAACAAGGTGAAGTCGTTTCAAGCAAATTTGCTAACCGTGAAGTTGCCGAGCAACAAATGGAGCTACTTGCTGCAAGTGTTTTATCGCACACTTTATTTTCAGAGCAAGACCCGAACTTACAAAAACGCGGTGAATATGACGAAATCATGGAGGTACTGTCTGCCACCTCACAGATTAAATATCGTGGTTTAGTGGAAACTCCAGGACTGGTTGATTTTTATCAGTATGCCAGCCCTGTTGAGGAACTCACGCTAATGAAAATTGGCTCGCGCCCAGCACGACGTTTTGGCGCTTCTAGCCTTGATGATTTACGTGCTATTCCATGGGTATTTGCTTGGACTCAAAATCGTTTAATGGTGCCTGGCTGGTATGGCTATGGCAGCGCGATTAGCCATTTATTAAATGAACAAGGTGATAATGGTTTAGCTATGCTGCATGAAATGTTTGAAAAGTGCCCCATTTTCAGATTGATTACTGACAATGTTGAGAAAATGTTATTTCTTACCGACTTCGATGTTGCTAACGAATATGCATCGCTGGTTGAAGATCAAGATAGTTGCAAAGAAATCATGGGACTTATCCAGTCAGAACGCGAACTTACTGAGCAGATGTTATTAAAAATCACTCAAGAAGCAGAGTTATGTAAACGCTTTCCGAATTTCCACGGCACTATGGTGGCACGTATTGAAGGCATCAAACAGATTGGCTTAGAACAAGTAAAACTTGTACAACAATTTAGAGACCCTGACTCTACTAAGGTAACTGCTCAGGAGAATTTAGTTCCATTGTTGTTGTCGATTAACTGTGTGGCTGCGGGACTTGGCTGGACAGGATAATAGCTACTACGCTTGAAACTACTTTGTTAAAAAATAATTCAGATTTGCTCATTTACCACATGTAAACTCCGCATTTGAATTATTTTTTGCCGCGTATTTCCTGCGCTCTTAACGCTATTATTAATTTTAGGTTTTCCTCTAGAAAACAAAGAATAGTAAATATTTTTTAACAGTTAAAAATACAAATGAAGAAGTTACTTTACCATTTTGATACGGATGCAATTCCAAGCGTATTTGACTCAGTGGTTGCTTATGACGGTGGTGCTGATCATGTTACTCAGCTGGCAGGTATTACACCTGAGAATTGTTATTCTCTGGTTGAAGGCGCGATTTACACACGTGCACCCAAGAACAAGAAAAATACTGCTTTGTTTATAGGCGGCAGCGATTTAGCTGCTGGACAAGAATTATTCACTGCCGTACAAAAGATATTTTTTCAAAACTTTCGTGTGTCAGTTATGCTTGACAGTAATGGTTGCAATACTACTGCAGCTGCCGGTGTAGCACTTATTACCAATTCGACTGATGTAAAAAGTAAAACTGCTGTTGTACTCGCAGGCACTGGCCCGGTAGGACAACGTGCCGCAGCTATGCTTGCCATGAATGGCGCTAATGTGCGATTAACTTCACGCAAGCTAGATCGCTCTCAGCAATCATGCGAACTTATGCAGCAGCAATTTGGTGTAGAGCTAGAGCCTATGGTAGCAGTAGATGACGAATCAATTGCTGCTGCATTAGACAATGCACATATCGTCTTTGGTGCCGGCAAAACAGGAATTCAATTATTGAATGCACAGCAATGGCAACAACATTCCACTATTGAGGTAATAGCAGATGTGAACACTGCGCCACCACTAGGTTTTGAAGGCATCGATATGATGGATAAAAACGAAGAGCGTTTTGGAAAGCGCATCTTCGGTGGCATCGGTATTGGCGCACTCAAGCTGCAACTTCATCGTGCCTGCATTGCGCGTTTGTTTGAAAGCAATGACCTGGTGCTTGATGCTAAAGAAGTCTATCAAACTGCGCAGTCATTACTTTAATACTAGAACATACTATGCAACCCACTTTTGGATTTAAACGCATATTCAACGCTGTTATATTTTCATGCCGAGGTATTGCTGCTACCTGGAAATCTGAAGCTGCTTTTCGTGAAGAAATCTTATCTGGCATTGTTATGTTCCCAGCTGCTTTCTTTCTTGGCGAAACACCCACACAAATAGCAATTTTAATTATTCCACTCTTCTTGGTGCTGATTGTTGAGCTGCTCAATACTGGAATTGAGCATGTAGTTGACCGTGTAGGCCTCGAACATCATGAGTTGTCCGGTTTAGCTAAAGATGCCGGTTCAGCCGCCGTCTTTTTGAGCAATATGTTAATCATCACTGTTTGGAGCCTAGTGGCTGTAGATCGTTTCATTTTTTAACTGCAAGCCTATCCGCTTACCTAACATAGCCATATAATCCTTATATGGCTAAACTTCCTTCTCAAATTGAAATGTTGGAAACATTGATTTCCAATCCATCGATTAGCAGTAATCATGCTCATCTTGATAGCAGCAACCTTGCCATTATCAATCACTTGGCAGAATGGTTTGAAAACATTGGCTTTAATATAGAAATCCAACCACTACCTGGCCAGCCCAGCAAAGCAAATATGATTGCTCGCATTGGTGATGGTGAAGATGGCTTAGTGCTATCCGGACATACCGATACCGTACCTTGTGATGAAAGCTTATGGCACTTTAACCCATTCGAGTTCACAGAAAAGGGTGGCCGTTTTTACGGACTGGGTTCAAGCGATATGAAAAGCTTTTTTGCCTTAATTATTTCCAGCTTGGCAGACGTCAATGTTAGTCATCTGAAAAAACCTCTCACTATTCTTGCGACGGCAGATGAAGAAAGTTCTATGGCTGGCGCCAAAGCATTACTTAAGGACCAATCAAAACTGGGGCGCTACTGCATCATTGGCGAACCAACTTTATTAAAACCTGTGCGCCAACATAAAGGAATTTTCATGGAGAGCATTCGTTTAATTGGCCAATCAGGACATTCAAGTGATCCAGCTCTTGGAAATAATGCGCTAGAAGGCATGCATGAAATTATTCAAGCCATTATAGATTATCGCGATCATTTAGGCAGCCGATTTACTAACCAAAATTTTGCTGTACCTTTCCCAACTCTGAATCTCGGCCATATTCATGGAGGCGATAACCCCAATCGCATATGCGGACAATGTGAACTGCATTATGATTTGCGTCTTCTTCCAAATATGCCTATGGAAAATATTAAAAATAACTTAAGAGATATCATTTCAGAAGTCGCACAACATAGAAAACTTAAATGCGAGTTCACAAGTTTATTTGATGGCACGCCAGCACTATCGACTCCAGCAAACAGCACTATCGTTAAAGTTGCCGAGCAGTTGACTAGTACACCTAGCAATGCTGTCGTGTTTGCCACCGAAGGCCCGTATTTCTCTCAAATGGGAATGGAGACCATTATCTTAGGCCCGGGAAATATTGATGTTGCACATCAACCTGATGAATTTATAGAAAAACAACAATTAGAACTAGCCGTACCACTTTATAGGCAATTTATTGAACATTTCTGTCTATAAGAAAACTTTAACTTAGTTGGCAAGCAACCATACCGACATTGCAACAATCTGCGTGGCCTGGTAAAAATTATTTTGATCAATATTACTTACCTTATCATCAGGTGAGTGATAATAGGGATGGTTGTATTCAAATCTATCACCGCCACCAACGTCTATAGTCGTAGCTGTAACACCGCAATTGAGCAACTCCAACGCATCTGAACCTGGATCCAAGTCAAACGACGTTATCATATTTACATTCAATGCGTCACTGGCTGTTTTAATAGCCTGTATTATTGGCTGTGTGGCTAAAGTTTGCTGCTCCCATACATGCACATACATGGGTGAACCTTTTACAACACCAAACATTTCAAAATTAAGCCCAACAGTATTATCAACAATATTATTTTTATGCAGTATATGACAAAAATTCCATGATCCATGCCGTCCAATTTCTTCAGCCGAAAAGGAAACAAATATAATAGTTTTTTCTGGTTGCCTACCAGACTTTTTAATTACTCGCGCAACCTCTAACATAGCAGCGACACCGGTTGCATTATCATCTGCACCGTTATAAATCAGCCCATCTTCTACCCCCAGATGATCATAATGGGCCGATACAATTAAATATTTATTTGGCTTGCCTGATCCTGGAATCACACCAATAATATTTTTGCCAAAAGCCGGATGTTCTATACCTGCATCGTCATACACATGATATTCAAAGTTATGTGTAAAATCGGACAACCCTAATTTTTTTGCTGGTGACAAATCTAGTTTCATATAACGCTCAATCAGCCATTCAGCAACTTCGTCTTCAGAAGCTGTACCGCTTGCTCTACCTAATCGCGCGTCATCTGCCAACCACAGGACATCATTCATAAGATAGTCCATACTAACTTCTTGACTGAATTCTAGTGCTTGTTGATGCTGATTTTTTGGCTTATTTGCCTGTGCGGTTATTACAAAAAAGAATATAAAAAAAATAACTACTATAGTTATTTTATATCGCTTATGTTTATTTTGAGTCATCGTTTCACTGGATACTTTTGCAGCTTTCTTTGCAAAGTGCGCCGATGCATATTCAACGCACGTGCTGCAGCCGAAATATTGCCATCATTTTCTAGCAGTACTTTTTGCAAATGTTCCCACTCCAAACGTTTAACAGAAAGCGGCGTTTCTTCAATTGGTGCCTTAATCTCAGCTACGCAATCTTGTAGCTTATCAATTATATCCTGTACTGATGCAGGTTTTGTTAAGTAGTTAACAGCTCCCAACTTCATTGCTTCTACAGTTGTTGCAATACTGGCGTAGGCAGTCAACATGACAATTTTGATTTCAGGGTTTTTCTGCAGTAGTAATTTTATGGCATTTAAGCCAGATTCTGCACCTAGTCTAAGATCGACTACGCCATATTGAATATCTTGCAGATCGTCTAAAGCTTCTAACTCAGAAAAATTATTTACCACGCAAGTTAAATAATTTCTTTTTTTAAACGCACGCGACAATGCATCACAGAATGCAACATCGTCATCAACAATTATTACACTCAATTGCATAGATTATTTAATTGGTTGCAACGGCAGTGTGATCAATGTTTTAACACCACCCACCGACCGATTGCTTAACTTAATCGCACCACCCAAACGCTGAATAATTTCATGCGCAAGAAATGCGCCTAATCCAATACCTTCAGGCTTAGTTGAATAAGGGCGTATTCCAATCTCTTCAATTAACTTAGGATCAATCCCTTTTCCATAGTCAATAATCGCAAGCTGTGCTTTATCTTGTTCCCAGTTGGCCTCTATCAGTACCGAGTCGGGGGAGGCATCTGCAGCGTTATCAAGTAAGTTAACCAAAGCTTTAGAGAGTGTTTTACTCGCCACCACGCCTGCCTTATCATCACCTATCAGAGTTTTATTAAGCTTCACATTTGGCCGCGTCTTTTGCCAACTATCTAACAGCTGATTTAAGTACGCTTCAAAATTAACCACACCATCACCTTCAACATGCAGTCCACCTGCAGATGTAGACATCTCCGCTAGTGCCTGTTTACAACGTGTTACTTGCTTTAATAAAACATCAATATCTTGTTTACTAATTTTGTTTTCTTCCAAGTCCGAAACAATTAACTGAATTGTCCCCAATGGTGTTCCCATCTCGTGAGCAGTACTGGCGGCAAGCGCACCCAGCGAAACCAGTTTTTCATCATTAATTGCACGTTCTCTTGCCAATGCTAATAACTGATCTTTTTGCTGTAGTGCCGATCGCATCTTTACTACAAAAAATGCAATTACTGCCGCGCTTAATACAAAACTTACCCACATACCCAACACATGCAGAGTGAATGACTGTTGATGGTGGTGGGCATGCTCATTCGGATACAACCACATTAAATATGAATAAGCTGCCATACTCGCCACAGCCAATATCCACACCCATGACTTAGGTAGCAGTACTGCACCTATAGCTAACGGCAATAAGTACATTGAAACAAACGGATTAGTTGCTCCTCCGGAAAAATAAAATAATGCACTCAAAGCAACTATATCGATGAATAACTGGATAAAAATCTCTACATTAGCTGGATCAGTTATGTGCCTGGAACGCAGCCATGTAAAACTATTTACTACTATCAGAGTGCTAATCACAGCAGCAATTCCCCAACCATTTAGCGGGAACGAGAAAATAGTTTTTGCCAATATAGAAGTAGCGATTTGCCCTATGATGGAAACTGAGCGATACCAGAATAACAACCTTAAGGTATTCTGGTTTTCTTTTTCCCACCAAGGAATATTCATTATTGCCATTATTTAGATCAGTTTTTAATTCACTCTTTTATGCCGATTGTAAAGCATATTTAGTTAAGGTTTCTGTTAACAATCAAATACATATGCGACATTTTGTCACACTTCTTCAAAGCATGAATTTGCTACTCTTCCCAGCACTAAAATTACTCTAAATGAAAGGGACATCATGTCGTATAAACGCAGTTTAATGGCTCTCTCAGTTGCCAGCATACTAGCTCCCTGGCTAATATCTTGGGCTTCCGCTGAAGAATTACAGCCTATCTCAGTTACCGATTCAGCTATCCAAGGTTCGAGCTCAAAAAAACCCCTCACTGTAGAAACAGACGTAACCACCTTAATGGAGACCATTCCCGGTGGCGGTATTCACAGTAATGGGCCTATCAGTGGACAAACCTACTATCGTGGTACTTTTGGTCCCAGAATGAATGTGCTTATAGATGGTGTACGCATCCAAAGTGGTGGCCCAAACTGGATGGATCCACCTTTACACTACATGCCTAATACCCTGGTCGAATCATTTGAGGTGGACCGTGGCATAGACTCTATTAGTAATGGTTCTACACTAGGTACGACAGTAAAAGTAACTCCTAAATCCAGCAAGTTTAGTGATATTGAAGATTTTGCTTTGCAAAGTGATATAGACGTATCAGCTCATAGTGTGGACTCAGGCTACAATGCTGGTGGAATCGTTGGTATTTCTAACAATCAACACCGTATTCATGTCACTGGTAGTCATGATGAGGGTGATGATTTTCGTTCAGGTGATGGTGACATCGACGGTACTGAATATGAGCGTAGTAGTATTGGCGCTGGGTATGGATTTCAGACCGGTGCTCATGAAGTTTCATTTGATGCACGTTACGTGAGCTCTAAAGATACCGGCACACCTTCA
>JANQKJ010000319.1 GCA_028281205.1 Gammaproteobacteria bacterium | reverse complement strand
CAAAAGAGCAGTTCTCTTTTTTAGCTGAACCGTTTAATAAACATGGATACGCAGTTTATATGCCCGGTTATCGACTTGCACAAGAATGGGGAAACTCATTACCAATGGAATCAATTCTTAAACAGTTAGAATTTGCAGTTGTTGAAATTCTGAAAGAAGCCGCAAAAAAAGCTTCCCCTTCTATATATATAGTGGGGCATTCAGCGGGCGGACATTTGGCTGCAATGTTGCATAAAGTAGATTGGAGCAAATACGGAATAGCTAGTGATATACATAATAAAATTAAGGGCATATTTTCTTTAGCTGGGCTGTTTGATATCCGCCCTCTGGTTAACAGCTTTATTAACGTAGAGATAAATATGTCTTTTGAATCAGCCGAAAAAGTCAGTCCGTTACTTACTAATACTTACTCGGATACTAAATTATGTCCTATTCATCTTTTGGTGCCAGAATTTGATACGCCAGAATTTTTTAGACAAACAAAAGAATATCAGCATGCATTACTTTCTGAAAATCAAGTTTGTTACTTTCGTACAGCCTATAACAGAGATCACCTAGATATTATAGAAAACCTAATAAAACCAAGAGACGAAGTAATGGCTTATTTAATTGAAAATATGGATCGTTAAATCAGTAATTATTGTATTGGCTTAATGCACCAAACAGCCCATAACAGTAAATTATTGGAATAACTGCTTTTTCATTGTAGTAATTCATAGCTGTAGAGAACTGTTATATGCCTACTTTTCAAATGGTAAGCTAAGGGCTAGCTCGATTGAATAGCAATGCAAATGGCTGCTTTTACCTCGAAAGGAGACAGTTAGCTACAGACTCTTTAGATAACAAGTAGTCACAATAAGAAGTTGCTGTTTGAGTAGTAGATGTTTTGCGGCAATGGCTTTCATCCCACCTGGTCAGAGCAAGCGAACAATTAAACTTATTAAATGAATGACAAGTAAGAATGCATCCTTCATACTGACTTTTAATAGATTGATTTCAATCCATGACAAGACTGCGAGTTCAGTTAAATTATATTTATGACAAAATATGAATTTGCCGTTCAAAACTTATTATGCAGAATGTTTATAAACTTTATATCAAGATATGATTAGTTTTACTCTAAACGGGTCGAAAGTAGAAACAGATGCAGATCCGGATACTTTACTTTTGATGTACCTTCGTGAGGAAGCTGGGTTAACAGGAACCAAATACGGTTGTGGAGCGGCTGTGTGCGGAGCTTGTATGGTTCATATGAATGGAAGTTCCACATTCTCCTGTCAGTTGAAACTGTCTCAGATAGAGGGTATGGACATTAAAACAATAGAAGGATTGAGTGAAGATGGAAGTCACCCTCTACAAAAAGCTTGGATTGCGGAACAGGTTCCACAGTGTGGATACTGTCAGTCAGGACAAATCATGCGAGCAGCGGCTTTATTGTCAAGCAACCCTTCTCCTTCTGAGTCAGAGATTCGTAATTGGATGAATACTAACCTTTGTCGCTGTAGCACTTATAATCGAATTGTTAAAGCAATAAAGCGTGCTTCCGAAGAGATGAAATGATGATTGATTCTATTTACATCTCGCGAAGATTTTTTCTTAAGTCCGGTTCATTAACAGCCATTGCTTTAGCTACAGGTGGGATTCGCTTAGAAGCATATGCAGTCGAAGACAATACGCAAGCTTTTGCCGGCTGGGTTGAAATCAAACCTGATAATACGATCAATATTCTTTTTCCTTCCACAGAAATGGGGCAGGGTAGTTCAACTAGCCTTCCACAGATACTAGCAGATGAGCTTTATGCGAACTGGGATTTAGTCTCTATACAACAATTAAATGCGGATGATCGTCGCTTTGGTAACCCTGCTTTTGGAAAGGTACTCTATACTGCAGGTAGCTCTGCTGTTTATGGATATTTTAATGTGCTTCGCCAGACAGGTGCTCATTTGCGAGAAATGATAAAACAAGCTGCTGCCAACCACTGGGGAGTTAATGTTGATTCTTTGCAAACAGCTAATAGCGAAGTTATCAATACCTCTTCAGATCGCAAATTATCTTATGGTGAAATTGTAAGTTCACCACAATTCGCCAATATCACACTCACTAAAAATGTTGAGTTGAAAAGCAAAGATCACTATTCATTAATAGGAAAGAGTATTCCGCGTCGTGATGTTGTTGCGAAATCCACTGGCAAAGCTATATATGCAATTGATGTGCGATTACCCGAGATGCTGTATGCCACCATAGAACGCAGCCCGGTAGAGGGCGAAACTATTATTGAATTGAACGATGAAGCTACTAGAAATACTAAAGACATAGTTGATGTAATACGACTACCAGATGGTGTTGCGGTGTTAGCTAAGACTATGCATGCTTCACTTGTTGGTCGGGGGAAACTCGATATTACATGGTCTGAAAAATCACCAGCACGTCAGTACAGTAGTAATGCGACTCTGGCAGCCTATAAAAAATCTGCTGAGGGTAATGATAATGGTCATGCTTGGCGTGAAGAAGGAAATGCTAGAAAAGGATTAAACAACGCAAATAAAATTATACAATCAACATATACATCTGATTACGCTTACCATGCCCAACTTGAACCTATTGCAGCAGTAGCCAAGGTTGACTCAGATTCTAAAGGGGCTGAAATATGGGCAGGTACACAAACACAAAGCTGGACAACCCATACTGCTATGCAGGTTCTTCAAACAACACGAGATCGAATCAAACTAAATATGATGACTATGGGAGGAGGTTTTGGTCGACGAACAGAGTTAATGCAGAATTATATCCGCGATGCACTCATCTGTTCAAAGAAAACAAAGAAACCTGTGAAAGTGGTTTGGAGTCGAACAGACGATATTAAGTTTGGCGGTTTTCGCCCTGCTGCTGCACAGACTATAAAAGGTGGATTAAACAATGAAGGCGTTTTAACTGCATGGCATCATCGTGTGGCAACGCCGTCAGTAATTGAATACTTTAATCCTATACGCTGGCAACAGGTGACTCCTAATGACATTGTATCAATGCGTGGTGCAGAGAGTAAGTTCTATGCTATCCCTGACTTTCTTGCCGAGCATGTGATCACTGAGCGTCATGCAAGAATACTTCCATGGCGAGGCATAGGTGCGGCTTATACAAGTTTTGCTGCCGAAGCATTTATGGATGAGTTGGCTGTTGAGGCTAATAAAGAACCATTAGCTTTCCGTAAGGCATTGATGATAAATAACCCAAGAGGTAAAGCCCTATTAGATAAAGTTAATGAGATGGCAACTAAAGTACCACTTGAAGAAGGGCGCGCAAGAGGTCTCGCATTTGCTGGTTATGGTGATAGTCAATCTGCTGGTATTATTGAAATCTCACTAAATACAAGCTCTGGACAAATACGTGTTCATAACGTGTGGATTGCAGTTGATGCCGGTCAGATTATTTCTCCTGACAATTCACATAATCAAATTGAAGGTGGTGTTCTATTTGGTGTTAGTAGTAGCTTATATGAGAGACTTACCATTACGAACGGACAGGTAGATCAGGAAAACTTTTACGACTACAACATTCTGCGTAATAACATGGCGCCAAAGATTGAAGTATTCCTCGCTGATAGTATAGAGGAACCAACTCAAATTGGAGAAACTGGCAATCCGATGGTGGCCCCTGCAATTGCTAATGCTTTTTTTGCTTTGACTGGTCGCCGCTTAAGGCATTTACCATTTACTCCAGATCATGTATTGAAAGCTTTGAGTTAATTAGAAATTCACTTGTAATAATGACGTTATAAAATAGTATTTTCCCTGTAAATTAGCTGTTTTATAGGGAAATTTAATTAGAGTAGGGTTCGCTTAAATAGATAAAAAGAGCTTCTTAACAGGAGCTTTTTTTAAAAATTAATTTATATTATTTCAGTGAATACAATAGTTGTTATATTTTCATGTTAAGAATCTCCAGCCTCCATAGTTAGAAATTTAATGACACGATTCATTCGGTCTTTATGTGTCGCAGGGTCTATATCCATAAAAGGGTGAGCATAATTTTTACCATCGAAAACCATAGCACCTTTACTTTCTGCCAACTTT
>JANQKJ010000222.1 GCA_028281205.1 Gammaproteobacteria bacterium | reverse complement strand
AAGCATGTTGTAATGCACGACCATAGGAGAAAGTTAATCCCCATGGCAAATCGATACCTAAGTTATGCATTGCATTTAAGTGTGAGCTTGCTTCTTCATCTGATTGACCACCGGACAGGAATGCAATTCCAGGAACGCTTGCAGGGACGGTATTTAACAAGCAGCGTACAGTCTCTCTAGCTACAGTTTCAACGTCGGCACGATTACTCGCGCTCGCTCCCGAGATTACCATGCTTGGTTTAAGTACCATGCCTTCCATAAGCACGCCTTGGTTACGCAAGTGCTGGAAAGTAATACGTTGCGCCAATTCAGTAACTTCATAACTGCGCTCAATAGAGTGATCACCGTCCATCAGTACTTCAGGCTCAACAATAGGCACAATACCTGCCTCTTGGCTAAGCTTGGCATAACGTGCCAGTGCATGGGCATTGGCTTCTATACATGCCCAACTAGGAATATGCTCACCAATAGTTATGACTGCACGCCATTTTGAGAAACGTGCTCCCAGTTCGTAGTATTCACTAAAGCGCTCACGCAAGCCATCCAAGCCTTCTGTGACTTTTTCATCAGTGTGGCCTGCCAGTGGTTTTGCTCCCGCGTCGACTTTAATACCTGGGATAATTCCGTTGTCACTCAGGTACTTAGGGAACGGAGTACCGTCGAGTAAAGTTTGCCGAATAGTCTCATCAAATAGAATCGCACCACTAATGTAGTCGGACAAACCTGATGTCGTCACTAACATGTCCCGATATGCTTGACGCATTTCTTCAGTTTCCGGAATACCTAACGCCTTGAAGCGCTTGCCACATGTAGGATGGCTTTCATCCATGGCTAAAATACCCTTGCCTGGTGCCACCATTGCTTTTGCTATTTGTTTTAACTCTTCTACGCTCACTTGTTCATACTCCTTAAAAAATTTGCCTATATTCTACCCTAAATGAGTTATGTGTCACCGTGACTAAAAACTCATATACATGCTTTAGTGGTCATCCGTATGAATATGTTCCGGATCATTTTCTTCTTCCGTCAAATGCCCAACTCGTAATACCTTAAGCGCATTGGTACCACCATCAACACCCATAAGATCACCCTTGGTGAGAATCACTAAGTCATTATCCTCTACCTCGTGGCAATTCTGTAGTACACGCACTGCAGCATGATTCACCTGCGCATGGGTTTTACCCAAAAAGTTCATCGGCGCCGGAAATACACCTCGATAAAGAGTGACACGACGAGCCGTTTTTATATGTCGGGTTAAGGCATAAATGGGAATAGTTGAACTAATGCGCGACATCCATAATGGTGTTGAACCTGATTCTGTCAACGCTGCAATAGCGGCAACGTTTAGATGATTTGCTAAATACATAGTGGCCATGGCAATACCCTCATCAACACGCTCACATTTGATTTCACTACGACGCGTATGACGTTGTGCTTCTTGCACTTCTGATGCGCGGCAAATCCTACTCATTGCTTTAACCACTTCCACAGGGTATTCACCCACTGCCGTTTCGCCCGACAGCATAACGGCATCGGTACCATCCAGTACTGCATTAGCTACGTCTGAGACTTCCGCACGTGTGGGAATAGGGCTATGCACCATCGACTCCATCATTTGTGTCGCGGTGATAGCCAAACAATTAGTCTTCTGTGCTTTATGGATTAGCTTTTTCTGTACCCCCGGCACTTCAGCATCGCCAATTTCTACACCCAAATCGCCACGTGCAATCATAATTGCTTCGGAACATTCTAAAATTTCATCAATGTGCTCAATCGCTTCAGTGGTTTCAATTTTAGCCACAATAGACACATCACTATCATGATCCTTTAATAATTTTCTGACTTGCTGAATATCGCTAGCACTTTTAAGAAATGATACAGCTATATAATCCAAATCCAATTCATGTACGTAAGAAATGTCTTCAATATCTTTTTGCGTAATACATGCTGCGGAAAGGCCGCCACCTTTACGGTTCATGCCTTTATTACTTGATAGATCACCACCAATCAGTACCGTAGTTTGAATCACCTTACCTTCAATGGCCCACACTTCTAACGCGATACGACCATCATCCAACAGCAAAACATCACCGACTGATACATCGTTGATCAAGCCTTTATAAGTAAACCCGACTACTTCTTGCGTACCTGACTCTAAATCAAGCTCAGCATCCAGATTGAATTTATCTCCCGCCTGCAAAGTGATTTTGTTATCAATGAACCGACCTATACGTAATTTTGCACCTTGCAGATCACCCAGAATACCGACGTTATAACTTTTTTCTGCACTAATTCTGCGTACCATTTCAACACGACGCTTATGTTCTTGAATAGAACCATGTGAAAAATTCAAACGTACTAAATCAATACCTGCATCAATCAAACTTGCCATGACCTGTTCATCGTCTGTGGCCGGACCCAGAGTAACAATAATTTTTGTGCGTCGATGCATCATGCTGTTTACTTATCCTTGTGCACGCTGCTGAAGGATTTCTACTGCAGGCAGTAACTTGCCTTCTAAAAATTCTAAGAAAGCGCCTCCCCCGGTTGAAATATAGGAAATGTCTTCAGCAACATTAAATTTGTCGATAGCCGCAACTGTGTCTCCACCACCAGCGATTGAAAATGCTTGGCTACTGGCAATGGCATGTGACAGTTTTGATGTTGCTTGGGCAAATTGTGGAATTTCAAATACACCAACTGGACCATTCCAAACAATTGTACCCGCAGCTTGCATTAATGAACTCAAATATGCAGCAGTGTCCGGCCCTACATCCAATATCATGTCGTCATCGGCGACGTCAGAAACAGCCTTGATCTGCGCTGTTGCTGTGTCAGAAAATTCTTTAGCACAAACAACATCGGTGGGAATCGGGATATCTGCACCACGCTGCTTAGCCGTTTGTATTAATTGTTTCGCCACATCAACTAAATCCGCTTCATACAGTGACTTGCCAACTGGATACCCTGCGGCTGCAATAAATGTGTTGGCAATGCCACCGCCAACAACAAGTTGATCAACTTTATCAATTAGCTGTTCTAATAAAGTTAACTTTGTCGAGACTTTGGACCCACCCACTATAGCTACCATAGGACGTTGTGGCTCTTGTAACGCTTTTTCTAGAGCATCTAGTTCAGTAGCAAGTAACGGCCCTGCACATGCAGACGGGGCAAACTTTGCAACTCCATAAGTCGAAGCTTGTGCACGATGTGCAGTACCAAATGCATCCATAACGTAAATGTCGCATAAAGCTGCCATCTTTTTCGCAAGCGCATCTTCACACTTTTTCTCCCCTGGCAAAAAGCGTACATTCTCACACAGCACAACTTGCCCTGGGTTTACCTCGCAACCATCAATCCAATCTTTGACTAATACAACTGACTGGCCTAGCTCTGCACTTAATGCGTCCGCTACCGGCTGCAAACTGAATTTATCCTCTGGCTGTCCTTCTGTTGGACGGCCAAGATGAGACATCACCATGACTGCAGCACCTTTAGATAATGCTAACTTTAGGGTCGGAACAGAAGCACGGATGCGTGCATCATTAGTTATGACGCCATCCTTTATGGGAACATTAAGATCCTGGCGAATTAGGAGCCGTCTATTTGCCAGCTCCTGTTCTGCCATAGTCAATACATGAGACATACTAGATACTATAAAGGCAGCGCGAAAGCGCTGAGTACAAGGCAAAAATGAATGAGAAAACGCAGCTTATATGTAATAAGCGAGTATTTTGAATTTATTTTTAACACAGTAATCAGTGCTTGTAGCCTGCCTGCTAAATTTACTTTGCGTTAACTAATGCTACCGTCGTATCCAACATACGGTTAGAGAAACCCCACTCGTTATCATACCAAGACAGTACCTTGACTAAGTTACCGCCCATAACTTTTGTTAACGACGCATCAAATACTGATGATGCAGGATTATGGTTAAAGTCACATGACACAAGAGGCTCGTCGTTATATTCAAGTACTCCTTTAAGAGCACCGGCAGACGCTTCATGCATAACACTGTTAACTTCTTCGATCGTTGTATCGCGCGCGGCTGTGAATGTTAAATCCACTACTGAAACATTAATCGTTGGCACCCGCATTGAGAAACCATCCAACCTTCCATTTAACTCTGGCAATACTAACCCCACTGCTACGGCTGCACCTGTTTTAGTAGGTATCATAGATTGAGTAGCAGAACGTGCACGACGCAAATCTTTATGGAATACGTCTGTTAATACCTGATCATTAGTGTAGGCATGTATGGTTGTCATCACACCTTGTTCGACACCAATTTTTTCATGTAAAGGTTTTACCAGTGGCGCCAGACAATTAGTGGTACACGATGCATTTGAAATGACAGTGTCAGACACTTTTAAGACATCATGGTTAACGCCGTACACAATAGTTGCGTCAACATCATTGCCGCCGGGTGCTGAAATAATGACTTTGCTTGCACCTGCTGCTAAATGCGCAGAGGCTTTTTCTTTATTCGCAAAAAAACCTGTCGATTCATGGACAACATCAACACCCAACTCTTTCCATGGCAATTTTGCTGGATCGCGCTCAGAGCACACACGAATACGGTCACCATTAACAACAATATAATCACCATCAACTTCGACACTACCGTTAAATTTGCCATGCGCAGAATCATAACGGGTTAAATGCGCATTAGTGTGTGTATCTCCTAGATCATTAATCGCTACCACTTTAATTTCATCTGTGCGACCAGACTCATATAAGGCACGCATGATATTGCGTCCAATTCTTCCATATCCATTAATTGCAACTTTAATTGCCATGCTTTTCTGTTCCTCTTGTATTATCTATGACTATATTAATTCACGTGCACGCTGCACGATGTTTTCTGGAGTAAATCCAAAATGCTCCATGAGCACATTGCCTGGTGCCGAGGCACCAAATTGGTCAATGCCGACCACTGCGCCATCCAAACCGACATATTTGCACCAATAATCACTGACTCCAGCCTCTACTGCTATTCTAGCGCGAACCTGCTTTGGTAACACTGACTGTTTATATGCTTCGTCCTGTAACTCAAATACATCACAACTCGGCATAGACACCAAACGCACGCCAATACCTTCATCGCTGAGCTGTTGCGCGGCTTGCATAGCAATACCTACTTCACTACCCGTGGCTATGATAATAAGCTGCGTTTCACCTGCGCTATCGAAAAGCACATAGGCACCTTTTCTTATTTGCTCAATTTGCTCTGCATTACGCTGCATGAAAGGAGTGCCTTGGCGCGAAAATGCTAACGCCGCTGGGTGTTTGCATTCAATACTATTTTTCCATGCCACCATAGACTCTACCGTGTCACATGGACGCCATACCATTAAGTTAGGAATGTTACGCAGACTTGCTAAATGCTCAACCGACTGATGTGTTGGCCCATCTTCACCCAGACCAATTGAGTCATGAGTATATACAAATAAACTAGGTATATTCATTAATGCTGCCATGCGTACAGCATTACGTGCATAATCTGAGAAAGTTAAAAATGTACCTGCATAAGGAATAAAGCCACCATGAAGTGCTAAGCCATTCATTATTGCAGACATGGCAAATTCACGCACACCATAGCGGATATAATTACCTGAGGCATCGTCAGCACTAACTTCTTTTGACCCTGACCACCAAGTGTTATTGGAAGGTGTAAGATCGGCTGATCCACCTATTAATTCTGGTAGTAGCGGACCAATTGCTTCCAACGCTATCTCAGATGCCTTGCGCGTAGCAACCGCCTGAGCTTGTTCGTTGATTGCATACAATGCTTTAGTCGATTCTGCTTCCCAGTTAGCCGGTATTGTTCCTTGCATGCGGCGGGTTAGCTCACTGGCAAGTTCAGGATATTTGTTCTGGTACTCAGTGAAACGTTGTTGCCAATCACTTTGCAGTTTAGATCCATACTCACAAGCATCCCATGCTTGATATATATGGTCTGGAATTTCAAATGGAGGATAATCCCAACCGATTGTTTCCCTGACTAAATTAACCTCATCATCACCTAATGGAGCACCATGCACTCCACCCGTTCCCTGCTTGTTTGGCGAACCCCAACCAATAATTGTTTTGCAATCTATAAGTGTTGGTTGTTCAGTATTATTCTTAGCTTGTTGTATTGCCTGCTCAACTGCATCGCTATCATGCCCATCAATATTACGCACCACATGCCAACCGTAAGATTCAAAACGCTGCGCTACATCCTCAGTAAACCAGTTCTTTACTTCTCCATCGATAGAAATGCCATTGTTATCGTAAAAGACAATCAACTTACCCAACTTCAAGGTACCCGCCAGGGAACATGCCTCGTGGGAAATACCCTCCATTAGGCAGCCATCTCCTGCAAAAACGTAGGTAAAATGATCAATTAAGCTGTTATCTTGTTGGTTGAACTGTGCTGCCAGCATTTTTTCTGCCAGCGCCATTCCGACTGCATTGGCAATCCCCTGACCTAACGGTCCTGTAGTTGTTTCTACACCCGGAGCTTCACCTACTTCCGGATGTCCCGGCGTTTTAGAGTGCAATTGGCGGAAGTTTTTGATTTCTTCTATAGACAGGTCATAGCCACTTAAATGCAGCAAGGAATAGATCAACATTGAGCCATGACCATTTGATAATACAAATCTGTCACGATTGATCCAGTGTGGGTCTTTAGGGTTATGTCTTAAATGGTTTCTCCACAACACCTGTGCAATATCTGCCATCCCCATGGGTGCACCAGGGTGGCCTGAGTTGGCCTGTTGAATGGCATCCATACTCAATGCTCGAATGGCATTGGCTAGCTCTTTATTATTTTCCACGAGATTTAGTACTTACTGTTTAGTGTAAAAAGTTGCAAGATCAGTCTTTATATCCACGAACGTATGCTACTCGCATCCTTTGGGCTTGACTCAAACCAAAAGTAATAAAGTGATCAGATTTAAAGCGCGAACATTCTCCATGACTTGCGCTTGACTAGCAAGCGTAGCGTGATCCATTCGAGGAACGGTTAACAAACTTAGAATTGTATATTGTATGCGTGCTAGCTGCTTTTCCACTTAATATTACAGCCCATACTTGGCTTTTGTTCTGCCGGCACCTCATCCCCCGCCACTACTGCGTCTAACGCGGCACGTAAATCAGAGCCGGTCACATCAATATTATTTCCTGGTCTAGAGTCATCCAGTTGCCCCCGATAAACACAAGCTAAGTGCGCATCGAACACAAAGAAGTCAGGTGTGCATTCAGCATGGTAGGCCCTGGCAACTTCTTGTGTCTCATCATAAAGGTAGGGAAATTGATAGCCATGCGCATGCACCTCTTTAACCATATTCTCGGGTGAATCATCAGGGTAACTGGCAGCATCATTTGCGTTGATTGCAATAATGGATATGCCTTTAGCAGGATATTCTTGACCCAAGCTAGCTAGCTCTTTAGTAATATGCTTTACAAAAGGGCAATGGTTGCAAATAAACATTATTAGAGTGCCTACCTCACCACGGTGAGACTGCAAAGACTCAAATTCACCGCTAACGGGATTGAGAAGTTCGAAGTCCGGCGCCTCGGTTCCGAGCGGGATCATGCTCGAGAGTGTCTTAACCATATAATCAGTCCTTTTGTGAGATCTATTGTCGCCTTATAGTGCTGCACAATGTACAATCACGCGCGTTATTAATGCAATGGCATTAGTTAGTTAATTATGCTGGCACTTCACGAATGAGTAATAGTTTTTATTATTAGCAGGTTAAACCCATAAAAGTTATCGAATACGATTAGCTTCTCAGCATTTATATTTACCAATTTTATATCCAAAAGGCTTACTAAATGAGTAATCGCTATGTATTTACTTCAGAGTCAGTATCTGAAGGTCACCCAGACAAGATGTCAGATCAGATTTCTGACGCTGTTCTCGATGCCGCTTTGTCACAGGACCCTGACGCACGTGTGGCATGCGAAACCTTAGTCAAAACCGGAATGGTAGTACTTGCTGGTGAAATTACTACTAGCGCAGATATAAAATATGAAAAATTAGTGCGTGATACCGTTAATGAAATTGGTTACGACCATTCTAACAAAGGTTTCGATGGCAATACTTGTGCAGTAATTAATGCTCTAGGTGAACAGTCTCCCGATATTGCTCAAGGTGTAGATCGCTCAAAACCGGAAGATCAAGGCGCTGGTGACCAAGGCTTAATGTTTGGTTACGCCACTAGCGAAACTGATGTATTAATGCCAGCACCAATTACATATTCGCACCGCTTAGTAAAAAAACAATCTGAAGTACGCAAAAACAAACAACTGCCTTGGTTACGCCCGGATGCAAAAAGCCAAATCACTTTTCGTTATGAAAACGGTGAGCCAGTTGCTGTTGAAGCAGTAGTACTCTCCACCCAACACGACCCTGATATCTCCCAGCAAGACTTACAAGCTGCAGTCATGGAAGAAATCATTAAACCTGTGCTGCCAGAAAAGTGGCTCACTGCTGACACAAAGTATCATATTAATCCTACTGGTAATTTTGTCATTGGTGGACCAGTAGGTGATTGCGGACTCACAGGGCGAAAAATTATTGTTGATACTTATGGTGGCATGGCACGTCATGGCGGTGGCGCATTCTCAGGTAAGGACCCTTCCAAAGTGGATCGCTCTGCTGCTTATGCCGGACGTTATGTAGCAAAGAATATTGTTGCCGCAGGCTTAGCTGAACGGTGTGAAATTCAAATTTCTTATGCCATTGGTGTCGCTGAGCCCACTTCAATTTCTATAGATACATTTGGCACTGGAAAAATTAGCGATCGTGATATCGAAACACTGGTACGTGAGCATTTTGACTTACGTCCATACGGTATCTTAACTATGCTAGACCTTAAACGTCCTATTTATAAAACTTCAGCAAGTTATGGACATTTTGGTCGTGAGGAATCCGAGTTTAGTTGGGAACGAACAGATAAAGCTGATGCCTTGCGTCAGTAAATGGAATTTTATTTTTTATATGCCTAGGAGCACATTAAATGAGTACTGAACAAGATTATAAAGTTGCTGACATTTCTCTTGCCGATTGGGGACGCAAAGAAATTGCTATTGCAGAAACAGAAATGCCAGGCTTAATGTCTTTACGTAAAAATCATGCTGGTAAACAGCCATTGAAAGGCGCACGTATTGTTGGCTGTTTACACATGACAATCCAAACTGCTGTACTAATTGAAACATTAACAGCACTTGGTGCAGAAGTTCGCTGGTCCTCTTGCAACATCTTCTCAACACAAGATCATGCTGCCGCGGCGGTCGCGGCAAGTGGAGTACCAGTATTTGCATGGAAAGGCGAAACCGAAGAAGAGTATGAATGGTGTATAGAGCAAACCATCACTGGTCCCAATGGCTGGAAGCCAAATATGCTACTCGATGACGGTGGCGACTTAACTAAGCTTATGCATGAAAAATACTCCGACATGTTAAAAGATGTAAAAGGGGTATCAGAAGAAACTACCACGGGTGTAAAACGTCTCTACGATATGGTGGCTGAAAACAGTTTATTAATACCTGCGATTAATGTTAATGACTCAGTCACTAAGTCCAAATTTGATAATTTATATGGTTGCCGTGAATCACTAGTTGACGGCATTAAACGCGCTACAGATGTAATGGTGGCTGGTAAGATTGCGGTAGTGTGTGGCTATGGTGATGTAGGTAAAGGTTCTGCACAATCACTACGTGGTTTGGGTGCAACTGTTTGGGTTACAGAAATAGATCCTATCTGCGCATTGCAGGCAGCTATGGAAGGTTACCGTGTAGTAACGTTAGATGATGTTTGTGCTGAAGCTGATATTTTCGTAACCTCAACCGGCAACTACAACATTATTACTCATGACCATATGCAAACAATGAAAGACCAAGCCATTGTTTGTAATATTGGTCACTTTGATAATGAAATTGATGTAGCTAGCCTAGAAAACTACCAGTGGGAAGAAATTAAACCACAAGTTGACCATGTCATTTTCCCAGACGGCAAGCGTATTATCTTGTTAGCAAAAGGCCGCTTAGTGAATCTAGGATGCGCCACAGGTCATCCAAGCTTCGTAATGTCCAATTCATTCACCAATCAAGTACTAGCACAACTGGAACTGTGGGATGCTAACGGTGCATATGAAAATAAGGTTTATATCTTACCTAAAAAGCTTGACGAAGAAGTCGCACGTTTACACCTAGAGCAAATTGGAGTGAAACTCACTCGCCTGACAGAAGAGCAAGCTTCCTATATTGGTGTATCGGTAGACGGTCCATACAAACCGGAGCATTATCGTTATTGATTTAACACCAACAGATAAACATGCAGTAAACGCAAACGCCGGTATAATTACTTATATCGGCGTTTTTTATTTATCAATCTTGCCTACTTTGGGTGTCTTATTTTGCGCATACCAAGAATTTTTACTGACAGTGACTTAGATACACATCAAAGTATTGACCTGCACGCTAAAGCCCACAAACATCTCAAAGATGTATTACGCATGAAGGCAGGAGATTCAGTCATCTTATTTAATGGTAATGGCAACGACTACCAAGGTACCATCCAAGAAATTTCTAAAAAAGCATTACGCATTAATATCGGAGAAGCATGCAACATAAACAATGAGTCAAAGTTAGAATTATACTTGTTACAACCATTATGCAGTTCAGAAAAAATGGATTTATGCATACAAAAAGCCACTGAACTAGGAGTGAAAACCATCATTCCTTTTATTAGCTCACGCGTCAACATTAATATCGCAAGCAATCGCTTACAAAAAAAAATGTTGCATTGGCAATCTGTTATTCAAAGTGCTTGCGAACAATCTGGGCGAGCCAAACTTCCCACTATTCATGCACCCACTTCTTTCAGTAATGCTGTTAACAAATTAGTTAATATAGAGATTAAGATAATTGCGTCACCAGTCGCCGACGAACACCAAAATTTTACAATTAAACAAGCTGCTAGTTGTGTATGCGCAATCGGTCCTGAGGGAGGGTTTACCCAACAAGAAATTAATCTTGCCGTACAACTTGGATTTAAAACAGCCCAGATAGGACCAAGAATATTGAGACTTGAAACGGCTGTTATCTCAGCACTAACTCTGTGCCAATTTAATTGGGGAGATTTTAATTGTTAGCTTAATTAAGCGCTGACCGCATCAGCCATTGACCATACAGCACTTTGCAAGGAAACAAAATCAGGCACATCAAGCACACGACTACCAATTGAAATGGAATATTCAATCCAGTCTTGTTCATCGTCAATGTGTAAATTTTCAAGCGATTGTTCACTTAAGATAAGCGGCTTGGGGAAGCCTCGGCATAGTAATGCGTAATGTTCATTTTCAAAGCCTTTTTGAAAAGACTTCACAATAACTACTTTTGGTTTTTGCATTTCTTCTCTGCGAAAATCTGGCTCAATTAAGCTTTCGAAACAAACTAGAGGAACGCGCCAATCCTGCCACAAATATTCTCCAAGCTTCCAATTACTATGAGTTTTTGCCACGGTGAATGACTCTTCTTTCCACGACAATACATCTGCAACCATGGCTTTAGGCACGAGCACTTCTTTATGTTGCAATCGTAACAGCATAACACTCACGCTAGCATCTTTAATTTCTTCAGCTACCATATTAATCGATCATACTCAAAATTCACGAATGCTCTCAAGCAATTGTGCTTCATTATATGGCTTGCCCAAATAGCAATTTACGCCCAACTCCATAGCTCGACTTCTATGTTTATCCCCAGTACGCGAAGTAATCATAATAATCGGCACATTAGTTAAGCGAGCCTCTTTGCGCATTTGTGTTGCTAACTCATAACCATCCATACGCGGCATTTCAATATCAAGCAACACTACATCAGGAACTATATTTTGTAACTTTTGCAAAGCGTCTACGCCGTCTTTTGCAGTCACTACTTTATAATTATTTCTTTCTAGGAAACGTGTAGTAACTTTTCGAATGGTAATGGAATCATCTACCACCATAATTGTTGCTTCATCGTCGCTCTCTTCTTCTGGCACATTAGAAATTACAACTTCATCATTACTTGCACGTATTTGTATTAGTCTTACAATCCATGCGATATCAAGAATCAATGCAACATTGCCATCACCTAAAATAGTAGCACCCGAGATCCCTTGCGCTTGACTAAACTGTGACGCCAATGGTTTTACAACAATTTCTTTATTGCCAAATGTTGCATCTACTTGCAGAGCCAGTCGTTGATCACCCATGCGAACTAAAATTACGGGATAAGTCGCATTATCATCTTTAAAGTACAATGCACTAGTTTGCAGCAATGAAGCTAAGTGATGGAATGAGTAATCATGTCCTGCGTATGTATAACTAGGCTCCTTGCGCGAAAAGATATCCTTTAGCTCTGAAGCAGGCAGCTGTATAACACCTTCAACGCCAGACAAAGTCAGCGCATAAACTTCTTTACCGGCCTGCACTAACAATGCGTGACTAACCGCCAATGTGAACGGCATCTTGAGAATAAATTTTGCACCCTTATGCAAAACAGAACGCGTTTCAACATTGCCACCCAAACGACGCACATCCTTATCAACAATATCCATACCAACACCACGGCCAGCAATTTTAGATACTGTATCAGCGGTACTTAAACCAGACTTGAAAATTAATTGTAGCGCTTCTTCATTAGAAACATCTGCTGTAGTTTTAATTAAACCTTTTTCTACTGCCTTGGCCTTAATTTTTTCTGGATCAATGCCAGCACCATCATCTTTCAATGTAATGCTAATTTCTGAGCCTTCACGAACAATTTCAATTTTTATCTGACCACGCTTTGGTTTACCTAATTGTTCGCGCGTTTCTGGTGCTTCAATACCATGCCCCACACTATTTCTTAATATATGTTCAATTGAAGTGATAATGCCATTGAGTACACGACGGTCAATTTCAATGTCTCCACCCTCTATAACTAGATCAACTTGCTTGTTTAACTCACTAGAAGTTTGACGAATAATTCGTTGCAGCCTGGGTTCTACAGTCTCGAAGCGAATCATACGTGTATGCAACAAATTATCCTGCAGATTAGTTGTCACAACTTTTTGATTGACTAATACATCTTCAGCATCCTGAATATTATTTAGGAACATCTCTCTAATATTAGATAAGTCATCCACGCTTTCAGCCAGAGAACGAGAGAGTTGTTGAATATCAGAATATCTATCCAGTTCAAGCGGGTCGAAATCTGCAAGATTTTCCTGATCATCAGCATGTTTAAATAAAATTTGTGCTTCAGTTTCAATTTCAAGTTTACGTAGCTGTTCACGCAAACGCCCGATTATTTGCTCAAATTCACCCGAGTTGGATACAAATGAAGTAAATACTTGTTCTAAGCGCGAACGCTGTATATTTACTTCGCCCGCATCATTGACTAAGCTATCAAGAACTTCAGCGGGCACTCTCACTACTTCATGCTTGTCTTGTGCCTTTTGCTCATCCTCTGCAATGTCAGGTGTTACATTAATAAATTTCTTCAGCGCCGGCTGGTTTGATGGAGAATCTATTTCGGAAGACTGTTCAGGACTTACTTCAACTCCCACATCAGCATTGCTTGCTTTATCCTCTGAAGCAGCCAGGTCCTCGTCTAAATCTAGTTCTGGCACTGAATTATCTACCGACTCAGCTGCAGCTGCTTGGCTAGACGAATTTACAGTTACTTCTACAAATTCACTTTCCTGTCCACTTACAGCTTTTAAATCGGCAATTAAATTATCATTAAGGCAAAGGTCTTGATTACGCTGAGCAAGTTCAATGTCCGCATGTATAGTATCAAGCACTCTTTGCAACAGCGTACTGGCTAATGACCCATCAGCAACACCATTATTAATCGCAATTAATAATGATTCAGTTACATGACTAAGCTCGCCAATTGTTGTAAGCCCGGCCATCCGCGAGCTTCCTTTGAGAGTATGGAACTTACGCTGCAACTCTGAAACTGCTTCGGTACTTGAGTGGTCAGCTTTGAACTTTTGTAGCGAAGCTTGAGACTCTGATAATAAGTCTTCAGCTTCTTCATAAAAAATTTCACATAACTCTTCGTCTCGATCCTGCGCAGAATCCACCATAGATGGTGATGATTGTTCAACTTGATTACTTGCTGTCTGAGCTTGAACAGCCGCTTCGGGTTCAATACTATTAGAATATTCTTGTAACAGCTGTTGGCTTAATACCTGTAATTGCTCAG
>JANQKJ010000218.1 GCA_028281205.1 Gammaproteobacteria bacterium | reverse complement strand
ATGATGAGGTGAGTTCATAGCTGCTTATATCGCCAGTTTTTTTTACGATAAATTTAATAGTAACAGTGCCTTCCTGGCGGCGTGATACTGCTCGCGAAGGATATTTTTTATGTTTCTGTAAAATAGCAGCCACAAGTGACTGATAGCTGGCTTGTGCCTTTTGCATTTCTCCAGTATCACTTATTACACCTTTGGATGTTGTTGGCGCTTGCTGGCTTAAGTGATCGGTGTCAACTTTAGTCTCTGAAAGTTTAGCTTGAACTTGAGCCTTCTTAGATTGGGTTGTTTTCTTTTTAGGTGCCGGCTTAACTGACGCCTGGTACGTGGGTACTTTTTTAGGAACTTTAACAGGCTCAACTTCCACTACCTCGATAGCTGTGATTTCTTGTTCCACTTCTATTATTTCCACTTCTTCTAGAGTGACTTCTTCCGCGGAGATTGCGCTGTAGCTGGGAGAGGGTGAAAAGGTCAGTTGTATGCCTTCTAAGCCACTTACTGTAGTGCCTTGCTGTTGGGTCTTAAAACTGACAATCAATGATGCATGAATCAACAATGCAATAATGAGTGCAATACTTTTATGTCTAAAAGAGAGTTGCATATTAGGTTTGTTTTGACGTGATTAATGTCATGTTAATAACACCGGCATTCCTAAGTATCTCCATAACATTAATGACTTTTCCCGTATCAATTGACGCATCAGCTTTAATTTTGAATTTTTGATGTGGATTATTTTTTACTGCATCTTTTATGCTGGGAAATAAATCATTCAGTGATATTTCATTATTTTCAAAAGCATAACGCCCATCCTTAGCTATCAGGACGACCAATTCTGAGCCTAACTCTGGATTTTCATTGTTGGATAATGGTGGTGCAACTTCAAATAAATCAGGTACAGATATAGTGCCTGCCCACAAGAAGAATATTAACAGCAAAAATACGATGTTTATTAAGGGTAAAACATTTTCTTCGGCATCTTGCGAGCTTACTTTTTTGAACTTGAATTGATTATCGGGAGGCATTTATCGAATAATAGAAAAATTGGTGATGCCAGTTTGTTTAAGCAAATCCAGAATTGTTATTAGTTCTTGTATTGGCAACTTTTCGGCTGGCTTAACTAATACTACCTGGTCGGGATTCTCCGATAATGAAAGATTAATAACAGAGACGAGGCCATTTAAGTTAGTCGGTGTGCCTGCCACGTCCAGATTGCCGGTCTCTGATATGCGTAAAAGCAACGTACCATTTAATTGGTTTTGCTGGTTAGTGCTTGGAGCAGGTGTGCTTACATCGATGTGGCTCCATCGGCTATACTGCGATACCAGCATGAAAAAAATCAGTAATATGAAAACTACATCTATTAATGGCGTTAAGCTGACAATACGCTTGTTTGCTATATGTTTTACAAATTGCATTGTTAAGCGTTTGATGGGCTGCTTAGAGGTTGCTGAAGAGAGGAACCACTATTTTTCAATGAAGATTCGGTATTTTGTGAAGGTGATGTAAATAATTGAGTGACTGAGTCTTCCATTTCTTCACCAACATGATTGACAGTCCGTTCTAGCCATTTGAAAACCATGACGACAGGGATTGCCACAGCTAAACCGGCTGCTGTCGTTAATAATGCTTGCCATATTCCACCGGACAGGATTGAAGGATCAACCTGGCTACCTGCAACTTGCATAGCCTTGAATGCATTGATCATTCCAAGTACAGTTCCAAATAAACCTATTAATGGGCTAACAGTTGCAATTAATTCAAGAGACCATAAGCCACTATTCAATGAATTGATTTGTTTATTGCCAACACGTGAAACTTCTTCGCGCAGTTTTTCATTGTTCATATTAGGCTTAACCATGCCTAACATTGAAGTTAAACACGTTATAGCAACTGGGTGCCGGGATTTTGAAAGTGTTGCAATAGCAGCTTGTTTATTACCTGTTAACCAGTGTGATACAGCAAGATTGGAAACATTCTTGGAAAAAATTCCTTGGCGTAGAAATTGATATAGTTTTAGCAATATGACGGTCAACGCAACGACAGATAGTGCAAGAAGTATTGGCATTACAGGTCCGCCAGCCGTGAATATTTCTTGGGCGTTTTGTAAAGTGCCTTGAGAATCCACAGTAAGGTTAGTTATTTCGTCCAATGTGTTAAATCCTATAGAGTAAATCTTGTGTTAGTTTTGCTTGAGAGAGATAGCAGTTGCAGGCAATTATCCAGCTTGTTTGAATCAGCTTCACACTGCATGACTTTGTTGATTAAAATTGAGCCGATCTGTTTGCACGCTGTGTTTTTTAAATCAAATGCTTTAACGCTTTTCTTAGCGATAGGTAGTGGCGCTAAATTTAGTGCCATATTCTTATTGATGATGCCTTTTTGGTTAAATAACACCAGATCTAACTTGAGTGAGCTAAACGCATGTTTAGAATTATTCTGTGCGTATAAATAAATACGACAATCATTACCACGCTGCTCATTTTTGTTAAGTTCTATACTTAAATTCCCCTCAGCAACAGTTACAGAGGAGTGGGTAACATACGCAATAATGGTTAATGTTAATATTTTTTTAAAGGAGCACATGTATCTACTAGTGTGGTATGGGGTTTTTGCAAAAACAGCAACATCACTGTTGCACTTACAATATTTTGCTAAAAATTAGCATAGCGAATGCTTAAATACAAATCGTTCTCATTTGATAAACATTAGCATATTTTCTATAACTATCTGTAATCTAAGTATTTATTGAGTAGAAAATTAATAGTCATGAGCTAAAATAACTAAGTAATTAATGTTGTTGAAAATGCAAATCAATATCATTATTATTTGGTTTAGGTAATTTTCTCTATTTATAAATATATGGATTTTATGTGGGAATATGATTGCTAGTTATTAGCAATGCTTCATATATCAGTTCATACAAAATAACTTTGTTATTTAATAACTAGATTGCTGTTTTGTGGAATTTTTAAAACTAATCGCCCTGAGACATAAATTATGCATGGAGTGACAGCATTTCCTTTATCGATGTCGACTGAAGGTGAGAAAGTTAAAGTATCTTTATTGCGCGGTGGTAAGTCTGTCGAATTGCGACTTACCTCTATGGGTTTAAATGTTGGTAGTGAATTAACTGTTTCTCAACACCAGGGCGGTAATGTGGTTGTAGTGCGTGGTGAAACAAGGCTGGCATTAGGGTCCAGCATGGCGCAAAAGATTATAGTAGAAAAAATATAAATTCCAGGATTAGACCTTTTTCCGAGGAGACTCAGTGCCAATATATTTAAAGGATTTATCTGTTGGTGATAGTGCCCGCGTAGTAGGTTTTAATGCAGGGTGTAAGGCATACCGCAAAAAACTATTAGCCATGGGTTTAACACCAGGAGTCGAATTTACAGTAACAAGGTTTGCACCTATGGGAGATCCTATTCAAATAAGAATTAGGGGGTTTAGCATGAGCCTGCGTCGATATGAGGCCGACGCATTGACGGTAGAAAAGAATTAGATTGGTGGCAAACAAATATATCATTGGTGTTGTAGGAAATCCTAACTGCGGTAAGACGACATTATTTAATGCCTTGACTGGTGCTAAACAACGGGTTGGTAACTGGCCTGGTGTAACTGTAGAACGGAAAACTGGTCGTTATGAGTTTAAAAAATCTCAATATGTAATTGTAGACCTTCCTGGTACCTATTCACTTGATGTCACCAATGAAGAAGTGTCTCTAGACGAAAAAATTGCACGTGATTATGTAATCGGTGGTGAGGCAGATCTCATCGTTAATATCGTCGATGCCTCTAATATCGAACGTAATCTATATTTAACAATTCAGCTACTGGAAATGCAGGTTCCTGTTCTAGTGGCACTGAACATGATGGATGTTGCCGATGAGCGTGGCTATGAAATTGATAGCAATCGTTTGCAACAACAATTAGGTTGCCCAGTTATTCCTATCGTTGCTTCTTCTAATCAGGGTATTAAGGAACTGAAAAGTGAAATTACCAAAACTCTCCAACAAAAACCTGCGAAAGCATTACAGGTAAATTATCCTGCACCCATTGAGACTGCAATTACCAATCTCTATGCTGATATTGAGGCAATTTCTGCACGGCATAACGTTAATTCACGCTGGTTAGCTTTAAGAATGTTAGAAGGAGACTCACTTGAATCATATTTACAAAATAATGAGATAAGCAACAAGCTTAAAACTATCCAGGAACAGACTGAATCACTATTAGATGATGATATTGATATTATTCTTGCAGATGCGCGTTATAGTTTTGTTAACACCTTAACTACTGAATGCGTTAACAAGCAGAGTGAAGTTAAACGCAGTATTTCCGATAAAATTGACCGTATTGTTCTTAATAGAATATTAGGAATACCAATATTTTTGCTCGCTATGTACCTGATGTTTATGTTTACCATAAACATTGGTGGCTCTTTTATAGATTTCTTTGATATGTTTTCGGGGACAATCTTTGTCGATGGCTTGGCTGAATTATTAACGGTGCTGGGTTCGCCTGAATGGTTAACGATTTTGTTAGCAAGCGGGATTGGTGGCGGTATTCAGGTAGTTGCGACTTTTATCCCGATTATAGGTTTTCTTTATTTGTTTCTTTCTGCTTTGGAAGATTCTGGTTATATGGCTCGTGCTGCTTTTGTTATGGATAGGGCCATGCGTAGTATCGGCCTTCCTGGTAAAGCTTTTGTTCCACTTATAGTTGGTTTTGGCTGTAATGTGCCGGCGATTATGGCTACCCGTACTATGGAGCAGCAACGTGATCGTATTATGACTATTGTAATGGCACCTTTTATGTCCTGCGGTGCACGTCTGCCAGTCTATGCATTGTTTGCAGCGGCTTTTTTTCCTGTTGGAGGTCAAAATGTTGTTTTTGGTTTGTACTTAATTGGCATCGCGGTAGCAGTACTAACCGGTTACATTATGAAAAACACGCTGTTACCTGGCCAGGCAACGCCATTCGTTATGGAATTGCCCACTTACCATATACCTACAGTAAAAGGTGTGCTGTTACGTGCCTGGGACAGGACAAAAAGTTTTATGTTTCGTGCGGGGAAAATTATTGTTCCCATGGTGTTAGTACTTAATGTACTCAATGCGATTGGTACGGACGGTTCTTATGGTAATGAAGACAGTGACAAATCAGTGTTGAGTGAAATTGGCCGCAGTATCGCTCCAGCTTTTTCTCCGATGGGCCTGGATGAGGAGAATTGGCCGGCTGCAGTGGGAATTTTTACTGGTGTGCTTGCAAAAGAAGCAGTCGTAGGTACTTTAGATTCCTTATACACAACTATGGCTGAAGAGCAGCAGGTACGTGAGCAACAACGTTTAAGTCAAACCAATCCACGGCCACTTAGCTGGCGCAGTAATCAAAACAATGAGGATTCAAATGCATCTGTAGTTGATGAAACAACTGTAGAGCAATTTGATTTCTGGCAAGGGGTCGGCAGTTCTTTCGCAACTATACCTGCAAACTTGGCAGACAGTTTTGGTGCCTGGTTAGATCCACTTGGTTTTATCATTGGTGAAGTAGACAATATTGATAGTGCGGCGGAAGAACAGGAAGTAAGTACAGGTACATTTGGCGCTATGCAAAGCCGGTTTGATGGTGTCGCAGGTGCTTTTGCTTATTTGTTGTTTATACTTTTATATTTTCCATGTGTTGCAGCATTAGCCGCAGTGTATCGGGAGACGAATATGAGCTGGACCTTATTTGTCGCTGCTTGGACTTCCGGATTCGCATATATGATAGCAACACTGTATTACCAAGCTGCCATTTTCACACGCCAACCTAGTGTTTCTTTAGCTTGGATTGTAGGTATTGTTGTCACATTCGCAGTGATTATTCTTGCAATGCGTTTGTGGGGACGAAACCAATCACAGCCTCTTGCTATTAGTGATACTCAGACATAATAACTGGAAGACAAATGATACTTTCTGAGCTACGTAACTATATTCAAACTCGCAGAAGAGTATCATTGGTTGACATGGTTAATCGCTTTAATGTTGACCCTCAGGCATTGCGTGGCATGCTAAACAAATTAGTGTCTAAAGGACGCATTGAGAAAATACAACAGAATAATTCCTGTGCGAAGACATGCAACAAGTGTGATGTAAATTCTCTGGAAATATATCAGTGGAATGAAGAGTAAGCATCCTTGTAAATGCACTAGCAACTTTGTAATAAGTTAACTATAGTACTTTTCACAACAACAGCGATTAGATATTTAGCCACTTAATTAGCTATCCATGTAAATTTTAGTGTATTCTAAAGCACTCTTTTGCCAGGAAAAATCTTGTTGCATGGCATTTAATTGAACTTGCTTAAATAAGTCCTGATTGGAATATAGCTCTAATGCTGTGTTGATTGCATGCAATAGCTCGTCTTTGTTTCCTTCATCAAACGCAATTCCCGTGCTGGCTGTATGATCCATCGTTTTTGCATAGTTAATGACTGTGTCGGCTAAACCTCCAGTATTGCGTACAATGGGGATTGTGCCATAGCGTTGGCTATACATTTGATTTAAGCCGCATGGCTCATAGCGAGAGGGCATGAGGAAAAAATCAGCTGCCGCTGTTATTGTATGCGCAAGTGCTTCATCATAACCAATATTTGCAGCAATATGATTAGGGCTCTGTTGTGCCAATGAGACTATTTGTGTCTCTAGGCTTTTGTCGCCAGCACCTAATAGGACTATCTGGGTATTATTCTCTACTATGTTTGAGAGGATACTTATTATTAAATCGATGCCTTTTTGTTCTGCAATACGTGAAATAACAGAGAACAACGGTATGTTTGCATCAATAGGTAAATTCAGCTGTTTCTGTAGACTAAGTTTATTTTTACGCTTTTCCTGTATGTTTTTAGCAGTATAGTTCTGATGTATATGTTTATCTGTTTCCGGGTTCCATTCCTGTAAGTTTATTCCATTAATAATCCCAGATAATTTTGCAGAGTGATAAGTTAATAATGTATCTAGGCCAGCACCGTATTCTGCAGTTTGTATTTCTTTGGCGTATGTGGGGCTAACAGTATTGACGTGGTCGGCATAAACAATACCTGCTTTTATAAATGATAATTGCCCGTTAAATTCAACCTTGTCATAAGACCATAATTCTTCAGGCAATTTTAAATCAACAAATGTTTCATGTGGGAACAAGCCTTGGTAGGCAAGATTATGAATTGTGAAAATAATTCTTGGTCGCTGTTGTTCAAGACTTAGTAATGCACCTGACAAGCCTGTGTGCCAGTCATTGCAGTGAAGTATATCTGGCTGCCAGTCTAACTGCGCTTGATCAATAGCAATGCTTACAATGGCTCGACAAAATTGTGCAAATCTTTGTGCATTGTCAGGCCAGGGATGCCCTTGTTCATCAGTATAAGGGTTTCCTTCGCGATTAAATAATGAAGGACAATCAATTAATAATAATGGGATGTTGGTATTAGGTAGGCTGGATTCCAGTATCTCAGTTTCTAGATCTGAAATATTTAATTTTACTTTACGCGTTATATTTTTTAGTTGTTGTTTAGCTTGTGGATATGCAGGCATAACCAATCGAATATCATGCCTTAATTGATGAAGTGCGGAGGGTAAACTTTGTGCCACATCAGCAAGGCCACCGGTTTTGATAAGTGGATATATTTCACTACTGGCAAATAGAATTTTAAGTGTATTAGGTATATTTATTGTATGTACTCCTCTGGAGTATAGTTTTATTCAGGAACTAAAATAATTCCAGCCAAAGGTGGTAGGGTGAGTTGCAAAGAATAGGGGTAGCCCAAGTATTCTTTGTCTTCCACATTCAAATGATTTTCATTGCCTATGTTGGATCCATTATAGTAACTTGAATCAGAATTAAGTAACTCTTTGTATGTTGTGTTTTCAGGCACACCAATTTTATAATTCTCACGCACAATTGGAGTAAAATTAAGCACGACAATACATAATTTATCGTTATACTTTCTTAAATAACACAATACAGATTGTTCGCGATCGTCACAGTTAATCCACTGGAAGCCTTGCTCATTAAAGTCGAAGTGGTGCAGTGCCTGGTTTTGCTGGTAGATTGAATTTAAATCTTTGACTAGCTGTTTTACTCCCTGATGAAGTGGGTAATCCAGCACATACCAGTCAAGGCTATGTTTGTGATTCCATTCTTGCCGTTGCCCGAACTCACTACCCATGAATAATAATTTTTTGCCGGGGTAGGTGAACATATATGTATACAATAAACGTAGATTTGCGAATTGTTGCCACTCATCTCCAGGCATTTTATTAATTAATGAAGATTTTCCATGCACAACTTCATCATGCGAGAAGGGTAAAACAAAGTTTTCGCTGAACGCATATAGAAGCCCAAAGGTAAGCTCATTATGGTGATACTTTCTATGCACAGGTTGTTTATTAAAATATTCCAGCGTGTCGTGCATCCAACCCATATTCCATTTCATGGAAAAGCCTAAACCACCCATAGACACAGGTTTAGATACTTGTGGCCAGGAAGTGGATTCTTCTGCAAGTATCATAGTCCCGGGGAATTCGGCGTGAGTAACACTGTTCAATTTGCGTATAAAGTGAATTGCTTCCAAGTTTTCATTACCGCCATGTCGGTTAGGTAACCATTCACCTTCGTTACGTGAATAATCTAAATATAATAGTGAAGCGACCGCGTCTACTCGCAAGCCATCAAGGTGAAATTCTTCTAGCCAATAGACAGCGCTTGAAAGTAAAAAATTTTGTACTTCATTGCGGCCATAGTTATAGATCAGTGTTCCCCAATCAGGATGTTCGCCCAGGCGTGGGTCTTCGTGCTCATACAATGCTGTGCCATCAAATTGCCTTAATCCATGTTCATCTTTTGGGAAATGCGCAGGAACCCAGTCAAGAATGACGCCAATATTGTGTTGGTGGCAAAGGTCTACGAAATAGCGAAAATCATCTGGCGCACCAAAACGCGAGGTTGGGGCATAGTAACCAAGAGTTTGATAACCCCATGAATCATCAAACGGGTGTTCGCATATAGGTAGTAACTCGATATGAGTAAATTTCATTTCTGTTACATACTTCACCAGGTGATCGGCTAGCTGCCTGTAATTTAAAAAGCTGTTGTCATCAGTACGTTGCCATGAGCCTAGATGTACTTCGTAAATAGACATGGGCTGATGTAGCCAATTACTTTGTGTTCGTTGCTGTATCCATGCACTATCCTGCCACTCATATTTACTTTGCCTGGCAACTAAAGAAGCCGTTTTGGGTCGGTATTCAAATTCTTGTGCATAAGGGTCTGCTTTAACAATTATACTGGAGTGTTGGCGGCTGAGGATTTCATACTTATATAAATCACCCACAACCATGCCGGGGATAAATAATGTCCAAATACCACTATGTCCCAAATTGCACATAGTGTGCCTACGTCCATCCCAGCGGTTTTGATCTGATATTACGCTGACACGTTGCGCATTAGGTGCCCACACGCTAAAACGCACCCCGCTAATGCCATCAATGACTTGATAATGCGAACCTAGAATTCGATAAATATGCCAGTGTTCACCTTTAGAAAATAAGTCCAGGTCATAGTCAGGGATATATGGCGTAAAAGTATAGGGATCATACTCTATTTGTTGTTCTCCCTGTTCATTTATCCAACAAATCTGGTAATGCTCATCAATGCCTTCCTGTGACCCTGTATATTCAAAAATATCACTATTACCAACACGTAACATAGCTGGACCATTATTGACGCCTATAGACACAGACTGACAAAACGGCAGAAAAACCCGAATGATATTTCGGGAATTTTCTGTGTGGCGACCAAGGACAGAAAATGGGTCACATTCTTGGGCGCTAATTAACTTTTTCAGCTTGTCATCTGGTGCCATAGTAGATACTTTAGTTGTGGATGCCATGGTTAAAATTCAGTTAGGTAGAAATTTATATGGAAGATGATCGTTCTAAGCGTTATGTCAGTCGGCTGACAAGAAATACCCTAGCTTTGATTTTAGCAGGTGGTAGAGGCTCGCGTTTAAAAAACTTAACTGAATGGCGCGCTAAGCCAGCAGTTCCGTTTGGCGGGAAGTTCCGCATTATTGACTTCCCTTTGTCCAATTGTGTTAATTCAGGGATCCGTCAAATCGCAGTGTTGACGCAGTATAAAGCACATTCCTTAATTCAGCATATCCAAAAAGGTTGGTCTTTTTTTCGTGGCGAGTTTGGCGAGTTCGTTGAATTGCTGCCTGCTCAGCAGCGTATTGAAACTTCCTGGTATCAAGGTACGGCAGATGCCGTATTTCAGAATCTAGACATTATTCGTTCATTTGATCCAGCTTATATAATCATATTAGCCGGCGACCATATTTATAAAATGGACTATGGCAGCATGCTCGCGGACCATTTGTCTAATCAAGCCGATTTGACAGTAGGGTGTATCGAGGTAGGCATAGAAGAAGCCACCGAGTTTGGAGTCATGGCGATTGATGACGATGCGCGCATTATATCTTTCAAAGAAAAACCACAAAACCCTACACCAATACCAGGCAGAGACGATGTTGCTTTAGCATCCATGGGAATTTACATATTTAATACTAAATTTCTGATGGAGCAGCTAACACGTGACGCTGATGAGCCAAAATCTAGTCACGATTTTGGTAAAGATATTATCCCGTATGTAGTTAAGCATAATTATAATATTCATGCCTATTCTATTAGTAGTGGCAATACCGCCAAGCAGATTTACTGGCGCGATGTTGGAACTATAGATGCGTACTATGAAGCTAATATGGAATTGATTTCAGTAACGCCCGAACTCAATCTGTATGATAAAAGCTGGCCTATCTGGTCTTATCAAGAGCAGTTGCCTCCGGCCAAGTTCATTTTTAATGACGATGACTGCCGAGGTATGGCAGTAGATTCAATGGTCTCAGGTGGTTGTATTATTTCTGGGGCGAGGATAAATCACTCATTATTATTTTCCAATGTGTGGGTAGAGGAAAATAGTCTAGTTGAAAATAGTGTTATCTTGCCGGATGTACGCATTGGTAAAAATTGTACAATTAAAAATGCAATTATTGATAAAGCATGTGTGATTGACGACGGTGTTGCTATTGGTTGTGATCATGACAGTGATAACCAGAAATTCTATGTTAGTCCAAAAAAACGAATATTAGTTACGCCTGAAATGCTTGATCAGGAGATACATCATGTCCGCTAATAAATTGAATGTCGTATTGTATTGGCATATGCATCAGCCAGACTATCGGGATTTATCTACTGGTACATATACATTGCCATGGACATATCTGCATGCGATTAAAGACTATGCCGACATGGCAATGCATTTAGAGCATTGTCCTCAGGCGCGTGTAGTTGTTAATTTCACACCTATTTTGTTAGAACAGATTGATGACTATACAAAGCAGCTGATTAATTTCCAAAAGACCAAGCAGCCTATCACTGACCCATTGTTAGCTGCATTAGCCAGTGATACATTAACTAGCGATATAGACCGGCGTATTGAGTTAATAAATGCATGTATCAAAATTAATAGAGAAAGAGTCGTGCATCGTTATCCTGCCTATGGACGTCTTATTCATCTTAATGAAAAATTAAATTCTGACCCAAATATTATTTATTATTTAAACGATCAGTATATTTATGACCTTCTTGTCTGGTATCACTTAAGTTGGCTTGCTGAATATACAAGGCGTAATGATATACGCGTAAAAAAATTATTCTTAAAAGAACATACCTTTAATTATGATGATCGTATGACACTAATTAGTGTTATTACAGAACTGATTGGATCGATTATCCCAAGATATAAAAATCTTGCCGAAATAAATCAAATTGAGTTATCTACTACACCTTATACTCATCCCATCTCTCCATTATTACTAGACTTAAGTTGTGCAACAGAAACTATGCCTGAGGCGCCTATGCCCAAAGATGAAAAATATCCAGGTGGAGAGCAGCGCGCACGTTGGCATATTCAAAAAGGGTTGGAAGTATTTAAACATCATTTTGGTTTCTACCCTCAAGGTTGTTGGCCTTCTGAAGGTGCGGTAAGCACTGAGTCTACGCAGTTGCTACAGGAGTATGGTTTCACTTGGTATGCTAGTGGTGCTGGTGTATTTTGGAACAGTGTAAATAAGGCAGAACAAGCTAACTCTAATGACGAAGTATTTTATGAGCATTTGCCTAACCAGGTGGCAAGGCAAAGTAGCATTTGCTTTTTTAGAGATGATCACTTGTCAGATCTGATTGGTTTCGAATATTCAACCTGGCATGCTGATGATGCTGTTGCAAATCTGGTTCATAAAATAGAAGAACTTTCCAAGCAAGATGATCGAAGTGAGAATTCTATTGTCTCTATTATTCTAGATGGAGAAAATGCTTGGGAACACTATCCTGAAAATGGATTTCATTTTCTCAGTGCACTATATGATCGTCTGTCAAATCACAATGACATTGAATTGACAACTTATTCAAATTATTTGCAAAAACATCATTCTTATATTCAGAAACTACCCGCATTGGCTACAGGCAGTTGGGTATACGGTACGCTCTCAACTTGGATTGGTTCGAAGGAAAAAAACCAGGGCTGGGAAATGTTATGTGAAGCAAAGCGTCATTATGATGAAGTGATTGATGCAAATAACATTAGTCAAGAACAGGCTGAAGCTTTAACAAAACAATTAGCCCTGTGCGAAGGGTCTGACTGGTTTTGGTGGTTTGGCGATTATAATTCGGCTGAAACAGTCAGTGATTTTGAAAAACTTTATCGTCACAACCTGCGAAATTTATATCAGCTTATGGAAATTGAACCGCCAGACTATTTGTCATTTAGCTTCACATTTGGACATGGTGATCCAGCTGGTGGTGGATCAATGCGACGTAGCGGCGAATAATTTAAATGCATACAACGCTATTGTCTCACCGACGGGCAGGAGTGTTGTTGCATATCACTTCCTTACCCGGCCCGCATGCTTATGGTGACATAAGTCGTCATGCCTATGAATTTGTTGATCAAATATGTGAAGCAGGCTTTAGTGCGTGGCAAATACTTCCTTTAGGGCCCACTCATGAAGATCTTTGTCCATACCAATCATTGTCCGCGCATGCTGGAAATCCACAACTGATTAATCTTGAATGGTTAACTAAAAAAGGCTGGTTGGCACCTGAAAAGTTGCATTCAAAAAATAATCTTAATCGTCAAGAGCGCATTAATTGTATTCAGAATGCCTACAATCAATTCAAATTAATTGCTAATAGCGATGAGAAACATGCTTGGCAAAAATTCATTGATCAAAATCATCACTGGTTGCTTGATTATGCCTTGTTTATGGTATTGCGTAATGAGTTTGATCACAGTAGCTGGGTAGATTGGCCGCGGGGATATCGTGATGCTGATGAACATTTATTGCAAGAATATAAATTCCAACATGAAGAAAAAATTAATACAATTTTTTTTCAACAATATATTTTTTTCCAGCAGTGGAGAGAATTGAAAAGCTACGCAAATCAAAAAGGTGTTTTCATTATTGGTGATATGCCCATATTTGTTGCCCATGATAGTGCTGAAGTTTGGGCCAACAGGCAGTACTTTGCGATTAATGAACATGGAATGGCAGACTTTGTTGCAGGTGTTCCTCCTGACTATTTTTCTGAGACTGGTCAGCGCTGGGGAAATCCACACTACCAATGGGATAAACTTGAACAAGATGATTTTAGTTGGTGGGTAGAGCGGATGCGTACCCAAGCACAACTCTATGATGGTGTTCGCATCGACCACTTTCGTGGACTGGCACAGTATTGGGAAATTCCCGCCAGTGAGGAAAATGCTATTCATGGTCAATGGGTAGATGCGCCAGGTGAAAAATTATTACAAAAACTTACGCAATGCTTTCCACAACTAACCCTGATTGCTGAGGACCTAGGTACCATTACGCCTGATGTTATTAAGTTGCGTGATGACTTTTCATTACCAGGTATGCTTATTCTTCAGTTTGCATTTAGTGGGGACAATGACAATCCATATTTACCTGAGAATCATACCGGGAATAGTTTGGTATATACGGCTACGCACGATAATGATACGACAGTAAACTGGTATCAAACTTTAACTCCTGAAACAAAAGCGTATATCAGTGAATGTCTAGGCGGAGGGCCTATCGATATGCCGTGGACACTAATTAAAACAGCATTCGATTCGGTTGCGCAATTGGCGATTATACCTATGCAAGATTTGCTCAGTTTAGGTGATGGGCATCGTATGAATATACCCGGTACCACCCAAGGAAATTGGCAGTGGCGACTAATGGAAGGGCAATTTAATTATGAGATTAGGAGTAAAGCTCACGCAATGCTGGAAAGTTCTAACCGAGTTTTTGATCCTGCCAATTACGACTCTACCCAGGTCATACAGCCTAATTCGAATTTATGACATAAGAGCTTGTGGTAAGGGTAGATACGGACTTTAATGTATTTCTGCCCAGCCATCTTGGCATTACACTCTAGGCGATAGGTTTGAGTGCCGCCTTTAGGCTTCCCATGAGCAGATAGTTGGGTAACAACACAGTTATCAGAAATGTCTATACTATCACCATCACTGATAATACTTTCAACGATTACATCGTCACTAGAAAGTGTATCTAAGAATGCATTGACATATAAAATAAACGGTTCTCCTTGTTTGGCACACATTTGATTTTCAGGACTCAGTGATAATTTTATATTTGGCCAGGCAGAAATAACTTTTTGTTTCCAAGATGTTAGTTCAGCAGCATTATTTTGATTCGAATAGATTGCCTTTGACTTCTGTAGTGCTGGCAAATAAAAATTATTCACATAATCATACAACATGCGCTCAGAATTGAAGTTTGGGATAATACTTTTCATTGATTCTTTAGACAAATTAATCCAATCTTCTGAATACCCTTGCCCATTCCTATTAAAATACATTGGTATGACTTCATGTTCGAGTACGTCATGTAAATCGCAGGATTCTTTTTGGTTGCGGTACTCAATATCATCCCAAGATGGGTGAGGCATTAAACCCCAACCATTTTTGCCATTGAAACCTTCATCCCACCAACCATCTAAAATACTCAAGTTTACAGCGCCATTCATGCCGGCTTTCATTCCAGATGTACCGCTTGCTTCCAGTGGGTACTCAGGATTATTTAACCAAATATCAACTCCAGAGATCAACTTTCCAGCTAAACTAATGTCGTAACCTTCAACAAATAATAGTTTGCCTTGTAAAGTAGGACGTTGTGATAATTCGTGGATATGCCTGATAAGGTCTTTGCCAGGTTGGTCATCTGGATGTGCTTTCCCAGCAAAAATTAAGATGACTGGCCTATCAGGATCGTTTACTAATTTTTCGAACCGCTCTATATCATAAAACAGCAAATGTGCTCTTTTGTATGTTGCAAATCTTCGAGCAAACCCAAGAATTAATATGTTAGAGTTTTGAGGGTTAATATACCTTGTTATTCGATCGATTGAAGATTGACTATAACTATTTCTTAGATATTGATTTTGTAGTCTTTCGTACACATCAAGCAATAAAGCAGATTTTAATTCGCGACGAACGCTCCAGAATCGATGCGACGGAATTTCATCGATACAATCCCAAAATGTTTCATTACACATTTGACTGCGCCAAGCGCCAAAACGCATATCGAATAATATTTTCCATTCATTGGCTAGAAAGGTACGTAAATGTGCACCATTGGTAACATAGCAAATAGGGTTCTCTTCGTGGGGAATTTGCGGCCAGACATGTGACTCCATTTTGGAGGCAATTTTATGGTGAATTTTACTGACACCATTATGGAATCTGGAAAAACGCAACGCCAGTGTTGTCATATTGAAATAATCACTATTACCATTACTTCCAAAATTAATAAAGGTAGAGAAATCGATGCCAAGTGATTTAATAAAGTCACTAAAAAATTTTTCTATAATTTCTTTAGAGAAAACGTCATGTCCCGCTGGTACAGGTGTATGTGTAGTGAAAATGACATTGCATGCATTTAATTCGATAGCATTACTAAAGTCTATGCCCTTAGCAACACTCTCACGGCAACGTTCTAACATGGAAAATGCAGCATGACCTTCATTAATATGCCATATCGTTGGGTGCAGGTTTAATGCCCTTAGGGTGCGTACCCCTCCTAAGCCTAAAACAATTTCTTGTAATATGCGTAATTCTTTACCACCACCATACAACTGATAGGTAATTTTCCGGTCTATAACTGTATTCTCAGGGATATCAGTATCTAATAAATATAATTTAATATTGCCCGCTTTTGCTTCCCAAACTTTCAATGTGATAGTGCGATCAGGTAAATCAATGCTGATTCGTAGTTCATTGCCATCACTTGAGCAGCATGGTTTAATAGGCAAATTGTCAAATTCTGTTGGAATATTGTGGTCTATTTGATTGCCATGACCGTCAATTTCTTGTGTGAAGTAGCCTTGACGATAGAGCAAACCAACTGCAACAAAAGGTATAGCCATATCGCTCGCAGCCTTGCATAAGTCACCGGCAAGAATACCTAAGCCGCCTGAATAGATAGGCATACTTTCGTGAAATCCAAATTCTAAGCACAGATAGGCGATTAGATCTGTATCTGGGTTTAAATTACCTTCAAATGCTGAGTGCATTTCGAGCTTACGATATGCATTGTAAGTTGACAAAACTCGCGCATACTCTTCTTTAAAGTTACCCTCATTTAATGCCTCATTGAGCTTCCACTGAGAAATATTACGCAAGAATAATTTGGGATTATGTTTACATTTTTCCCATAACACACTATCAAGTCGCTGAAAAAGCTTACGTGTTTGTGGGCTCCAACCATAATATAAGTCATCCGCAAGCTCAGTCAGACCTGATAATTCATCTGGTATAGTCGGTTGGAATTCAACTTTGAAGCTTTTTATGATCATTGTTTAATACCATTGTAAACAAATTTAATAGATAGTCGTTTATGCTGTTTGCGATGCCAGATTGTATATAAAGTTTCAGAATGGGAATGTTAAGAAGGTATGTTAGTCAGTAAAATGATTGTTAAAATTAGTTAAAATACCTGGACTAGCTCTGTGCTGACCCGGCCGTAACTGCCATTTCTAGTGTCAATATTAATATATAAATCAACCAACATAGTAGTAAATTTGACGGAATGCGATATTAGTATATCTAATGAGCACAGTGTTAATGAGGCGCATATAAATAATGTCTAATATTATTACATTACTGGCAGATATTGGGGCAACAAATGCCAGATTTGCCGTCTCGATTAATCATGGTTGTTTAGATTTGGTACAGGTACTCAAGTGTAAAGAATATTCTACACCAGTCGATGCAATTAATTTTTATCTAAATGAACATAATATTGTCAGTATCGATAATATCTGTTTTGCTATTGCGGGGCCAGTGATTAGAGGTGTAGTCAAAATGACAAACAACCACTGGGTGCTTGATTCTAAACAGCTGCAAGCAATATATAAACTCAATAAAATATCACTACTCAATGACTTTGAAGCGCTTGCATATTCAGTTCCCGTACTATCAGAACAACAACTTTTACCAATGAATAAATATGACATTTCAGTTAACAAAAGTGATGACTTTACTTATGTAATTTTGGGAGCTGGAAGTGGTCTGGGTGTGTCTGCATTATTAAAACGCAGAGCTAGTATTTATCCTATTGTCTCAGAAGCAGGACATGTTAATTTTTCTCCTGTGGGTGACTTGCAAATGGCTATCTTTAAGATACTGTTAAATAAATACCAGCAAGTCTCAAACGAACATATTCTTTCTGGTCCAGGTATAATCAATATTTATCAATCGCTTTGTGAAATTGAAAATCAACAACCAGTCTTTCAAACTGCGCAAGAGATATGTGAATCTGCGAGCAACTCAGAAGATAATCTTTGTGTTAAGAGTCTAGATATTTTTTTTGAAGTGCTTGGGCAGGTTGCGGGCGACCTCGTGCTTACCTATAACGCATATGATGGTGTATATATAGGAGGAGGAATAGCACCGCGTTATTCGAGGCTAATGGAAAAAAGTTGCTTTAATCTGGCATTTAAAAATAAAAGCCAACACCAGAAGCGGCTTGAAAATACACCAATAGCTTTAATAATTGAGCCTTATCCGGGCCTGGTTGGCGCTAATAATTATGCAAAAAGTTTTATGTGATTAAGCGATATATCACTACTATATTCAATTTATATTGTATAAAAGAAATGTAATTTTAATAGTTTAAATTTAACTAATAAGCCGTTTTGATAAACATTAATACTTTATTTGGTAGTCAGTTTAAAAATGAAATATTCATGATGATATCCTCGAATTATTCGATCGAAATTATCGAATAGTCCAATAACTCAAGAATTTTATAAAAATATTAATTGAGTGCTTATTTGGGAATTAGCTCTAAACACCTGCATCCTATTAAAAGAAGAAAGTAAAAATGCGAATGAGAATGAGTGCGAGATTTTATTTGCATGTGTTTCTCTGCTTGCGTGATGATGTGTTTTTGAAAGGCCCTGTTTACTATTGCGTTCTTGAGAAAATATGATTATTTTATCTTTAACCAAGCTATTTGTGATTAACAAACGTTAGGACAATAAAATGAAGGGAAATAAAGAAGTTATTAAGCACCTTAATGGCCTTTTAAGCTATGAGCTGGCTGCGCGTGATCAGTATTTCACCCACTCTGAGATGTATGATAACTGGGGGCTTAAAAAGTTATATGAACGTATTCATCATGAAATGGAAGACGAAACTCAGCATGCAGCACTGCTCATTAAGCGGATATTATTTCTTGAAGGCACTCCAGTAATTGTTCCGCAAGCACTCTCAGTTGCTTCAGAAGTGCCTGATATGCTTAAAAGTGACTTAAAAATGGAAGTTAGTGTCATAAAAAACTTAAAAGAAGTTATTGCATTTTGCGAGTCTGTTAAAGATTACCAAACGCGTGAAATTTTGGAAAGATTGTTGGCTGATACTGAAGATGATCATACCTTCTGGTTAGAACAACAATTAGGACTTATAGAATCCATAGGATTGAAAAATTATCTTCAATCGCAAATGTAGATAATACTGGCAGGCAGATGCTAAAAACATAGATATTGATCAGCCAAAGCCATCGTTTTGGCAATTGGTTGATCAAGTCTTTATAGTCATTGAAATAAATAGCTAAATTTTGCTAATTATTTTGTCAATAACAATATTTATTTTTATTCATCTTATTCTCTATAAGTGTTTTCTTATTTAATATATTTTAAAATTGCGACAGTTGGATATTTTCTGACGTAAAATATATTTCCATATTTTGCACAATTAATAATAGCTTGTAAGCACATAAGCAGTTTGTGATTATTTTATGAAGGCTTATTAGTTTGTCAGTGTTAAATACGTATTTTATAAGATTTTAATATTATTCAATTACACTGTTATTCATGTCTTATCAGAAATTAATCAAAATAGTTAATTTCATTTTTTAATATATAAACAAGTGAGTTAAGTGCAATGAAAGTGGCAGTATTCAGTACTAAATCATACGACAAGAAATTTTTTGATCAGGAAAATAAAAAATTTAAGCATGAGCTTGAATATTTTGAGGTGCACCTGGATGAAAGTACAGTCACTTTAGCAAAGGGATTTGAAGCAGTTTGTGTATTCGTAAATGACGATATAAATGAAGAATGTCTCAATAAACTATCTGAGTATGGAATTAAAACTATCTTACTACGCTGTTCTGGATTCAATAATATCGATCTCAATGTAGCATCTTGCTTAGGTATTACGGTCGCACGGGTACCAGAATATTCGCCGCACGGAGTTGCTGAGCATGCTCTCACATTAATTTTGGCTTTAAACAGGAAAATTTATCGTGCTTATAATCGGATCAGAGAGAATAATTTTTTATTAGAAGGTTTACTTGGCTTCAACCTTAATACTAAAACTGTTGGTGTAATTGGCACTGGTAGAATAGGCTCAGTATTTTGCAAAATCATGAAGGGTCTGGGTTGTCCAGTATTAGCGTATGATCCAAATATAAACCAGGATTGCATTGATAGTGGTGTTGAATATGTCGATATGAAAACTTTATTTAAATGCTCTGACATAATTAGCTTGCATTGTCCATTAACACCACAAACAACTCACATAATAGATGATCAGGCTATATCCAATATGAAGCAAGGCGTTATGATAATTAATACAAGTAGAGGAGCTTTGATAGATACTGTTGCTATTGTGAGGGGTTTAAAATCAGAGAAAATTGCTTATTTAGGGCTGGATGTATATGAAGAAGAAGGAGATTTGTTTTTTGAAGATGTTTCGGAAAAAATATTAGAAGATGATGTTTTTGCTCGTTTGTTAACATTTCCTAATGTGCTAATCACTGGACATCAAGCTTTTTTTACCGATACTGCATTAGAAAATATTACTAATATAACTTTACAGAACCTTACTGATATTGAGCAATGTAAACCATGTCCGAATTTAGTGACTCATGAGTATATTGTAAGTGCTAAAAAAGAATAAGATTGAACTATATAATCTTTGCTGAAATGTGTGCCAATAATAACATTAAATTACTCGTTCCATTAAATAACATAAGCAGTCTTGTTTAATGATTTCTTCATTGAGTGTAAGCATTGCTGGCATCACATCCCTTAGTGTTTTGATCTCGTTATTTTCTACATGAAAATAAATATCACTTACATCTTGTTCGTTCTCATTATGTACAATTAGGTTAATGTCTTTTTTCGATGATACTAAACCGATACTTGTACCTATAGGTATTTCCAGAAAATTCATTCTGTCTAAGTCTTTGTTAAAAAATATGTCTGCTGTTTTATTATTAAAACTAATGTTAGCGTGTTCCGGCACGGTGACGCGAGCTACTGTATGAAATAAATTGATATTTTGTGGAGGAATAGGGTCACTCTTTATATTCTCCAGATGCAGTATTGTGTCTACATAATCAAAT
>JANQKJ010000209.1 GCA_028281205.1 Gammaproteobacteria bacterium | reverse complement strand
CAGTGCCACTGCGAGGATTGTATCTTAGTCGCAATAAGCTTGCGCAGGTAAATACTGATATGCCGGTTGTGTATGCTAACTTTCTGACCAGCATGGATGGCAGGATTGCATTAAAAAACGATCATGACGAATATTATCGGCTGCCAGCACAATTAAAGTCTGATGAGGATTTTATGTTATTGCTAGAATTGTATGCACATGCTGACTGTATTATTACTCATGGTGGCTACATGCGTGCACTGGCTGAGGAGCGTCTGGGTAATGTTTTGCAGTTACCGCGTCTGCCGGAGACTGAATATATGCATGCTTGGCGCGAGCAGCATGGCATGAAACCTAATCCGGATATTGTGGTTATTAGTGGTAGTTTGGATTTCCCATGGCATGAATCTTTGGACAGTTCCGGGCAGTCAGTTCATATAGCTACTGGAGGTTCGCCGATTGATGAGAAACATCAAGGCTGGTTGCAAAAAGGACATGAAGTACATCGCTTTGGGGATGCGACGCATATAGACGTTGATCATTTGATGCAGTTTTTGCAGTCCAAAGGTTACCAGTCTGTTTATTTGATGGCGGGGCCAGATTTGCTGCAAGATATGATAGAGAAAAGCTATGTCAAACATTTTTTTGTCACTATGAGTCATCAGTTGCTAGGTGGTGAGTCTTACAAAACCTTGCTGGACGGGCGGCCACTAGGTAACAAAGGTCATTTAAAGTTAGAGAATATGTATTTTGATATGGAGAATTCAAACTCATTGGGGCAATGGTATGCAGAATTCTCATTTGAAGAAAACTAACACACATTTACTAAACGTTTGAGAAAATAACATGATGGAATTTATTGCTAATTATGGATTGTTTTTAGCTAAAGCAGTTACGATTCTGATTTTTATTTGGGTGGTATTGTCACTTATTGCATCGCTTGCGCATAAACCACATGAAACAGATCAGGTAGAAATTAAAAACTTAAATAAAAAATTTAATAACTTAAAACTGTTAATGCAAAAGTCCTTGTTATCAAAAAAAGAGGCGAAGCATTTAGTTAAAGAAAACAAAAAGGCTGATAAAAAGAAAAAGCAATCGGATGACAGGCAGCGAGTGTTTGTATTAAATTTTGTTGGCAATATTAAAGCCAGTGCAGTCAAGCACTTGCGTAAAGAAATTACCGCATTGTTATCTGTGGCTACTCCTAAGGATGAAGTCGTTGTATGTCTAGAAAATGCTGGTGGTATGGTCCATGAACATGGTTTTGCATCTTCTCAGCTTGAACGTATTAAGCAAAGAAATATTCCTTTAACAGTAGCAGTTGATAAAGTTGCTGCCAGTGGTGGGTATATGATGGCATGTGTGGCAGATAAAATTATTGCAGCACCATTCTCAATTATCGGTTCTATTGGTGTAATAGCTCAAATTCCTAATTTTAATCGTCTGTTAGATAAGCATGGTGTCGACTACGAGCAAATTAAAGCTGGAGACTTAAAACGTACACTAACCATGTTTGGTAAAAATACCGATGAGGATCGAGAAAAGTTTACTCAGCAAATAGAAGAGACGCATACGCTGTTTAAAGATTTTGTAAAAGGTAACCGCGATCAAGTTGATATCCAGGAAATAGCGACAGGTGAGCACTGGTTAGGCAAGCGTGCTTTAGAATTAAAGCTAGTTGATGAGTTGATGACGAGTGATGATTACTTGCTATTAAAAAGTGAAACTGCGGATGTTTATCAGGTTACACATATTGCGCCCAAATCGATTAGTGAAAAAATCAAAGGTAGCGCAGAAAATGCTTATGAGAAAGTGCTAACTACCTTATGGGAAAACAGGATTTTATCTAAATAGTTTATATTTAGTTCTGTGGCTAAACGCCAGGAATGATTAGCTTTTGGCCGACACGAATACGATCGGTACTTAATGAGTTAGTTTTACGAATGGAGTCAACACTGACACGATATCTAACCGCAATCTCGGATAGGGTTTCACCATATTTAATAGTATGCGGTTTCGGTTTGGTAGTTGAGTTGCTGGCCAGTATTGCTGATTTAGGTGCATGGTATTTCAAATATGCCTTAATGCCTTTGAAAACAGAGACTGCCAATTTTTGTTGATGGGTCGCTGAACGCAGCTTTTTCTCTTCAGATGCATTCGAGATAAACGCTGTTTCAACTAGGATTGAGGGAATATCAGGGGACTTCAATACCGCAAATCCGGCATGCTCAATATGTTTTCTGGTTTTGCCGATACGACCAAGTTCTTTTTGAACAGATTTGGCTAATTTCATGCTGGCATCAATGGTGGCAGCCTGAGACAGGTCAACCAGCACTTTTTGCACGTCTTTACCTTTGCCCTGTAGTTTTACACCGCCAATCACATCTGATTCGTTATGTGTTCGGGCTAAAAATCTAGCCGCTTCACTGCTGGCTCCGTTTTTTGATAATACATATACCGATGAACCGCGCACCCGGCGATCTTGTATGGCGTCAGCATGCACGGAAATGAAAATATCAGCTTTATTATCACGTGCTTTTTTAAGGCGGCCCCTTAAGGTGAGAAACTTATCTGAGTCACGCGTCATTATCGCGCGCATACCTTTTTCAGCGTTAATTAAGCGCATAAGTCGCTGAGAGATTTGCAGTACAACGTCTTTTTCCCGAGTGCCAGCAAATCCTATAGCCCCTGGGTCTTTACCTCCATGTCCGGGATCAATTGCTATAACTAGGGTTTGGTTTGCTGGCCTAGCCTTAGTAGATGTTAGCTTGGGAGTCGGTTTAGTTTTAGCCTTTGCTTCGACTTTGGGTTTAGCAGGTGTAGTGATTTTGGCAATAATATCTTCCTGCTCAGCTTTTTTGTTTGCAACAGGTTTTGGCTTTGTAGGCTTGCTAGCAACTTTCTTGTTTGAAGTTTGTGGTGCTGCAGACTTGTTAGCAGTTTTAGTTGTTTTAGCTTTTTCAGTCTTGGCTTTGCTAACATCCTTGAGCGCAGCTTTAGTGTTGGCTTTGTTAGTAACATTTGTTTTGGCCAATTGGGTACTACTTGTACCTGCATTTTTTAAGTCAATGACAAGTCGATGGTGCGAATTACCGCTAGCAGGCAATACAAAACTTTTAGGTACAATTTTCTGATTAAGGTCTAATACGATTCTTAGTTTATTATTGGATCGTTGTGCATACCTTAACTTTTCTACAAAAGAAGCTTTAAAAACTGACTGATTTACCTGAGTAGATAACTTGGCGTTGCTTAGATCTATAACTACGCGTGAAGGGTTGTTGAGGGTAAAAATTTTGTAGGCAGGAATGGCGCTGGTATCCAGCACTACACGCGTTACTTGCCCATTTTTGGCCACACGGATGTCTTTTACGTCAAATGAGCTGGCAAATAAGGTGCTAGGCAGTATTAAAAATGCTGCCAAAAATGCCAGGACTAATTTTTCAATAAGCCGATATTTTTGTGATTTTGGCCTTAACACCGGGACAGTTCCCCCACCATCCATGTATATTTTCGAGTAACTTTAACAAAAATAATGACCTACGGGCAATTATTAAGTGAAAATATAGGTTTAATAGGGTAATTATTTGGTCGCAGTGGTTACACTAAGACGTCGGCCCTGTGGGTGGTATTCGATTGAAATCTCAAGGGTTGCTTTAGGAACCATCGGTTCGCCAAGATCTGGCCACTCTATGAAACAGATGGATTGTTGCGTACAAAATTCACGAATGCCAATGTAATCCAATTCTTCTGGGTCGGAAATTCTATATAAATCAAAATGATAAACTTCATAGGGTGGTAGAGTATAAGTTTCCACTAGAGTAAAAGTAGGACTTTTTACCAGTCCTTTATGACCCAATTGTCGTAGCGCACCCCTGACTAAAGTCGTTTTGCCAGCACCAAGATCACCACGTAAATAAATAATAGCTGGCGTTGCTTGATCTTGCATTTGTCGCTTGATAATTGTGGCGCCCATGGCCTCCATTGCTTCTGCGGAGCTAATAATCTCGCTCATTATGATGTCTAATTTTGGTTAACCAGCTGGTAAATAGCGGGGAACAAATCTTGAGCCAGCATACCGCGGGTACCATGTTTGGACATAAGTTCAGCAGCTTTGCCGTGAATTGTGGTGCCTGCATTGGCTGCATCAATAAGTGAAATGCCTTGTGCGATTAAGCCGGCAATTATGCCGGTAAGTACATCGCCGGTGCCGCCGGTTGCCAGGCTGACATTCCCGGCTGAGCAGAAGTAAATTTGTTGTTCAGCGCAAACTAGTGTTCCAGAGCCTTTTAATACTGTGACACCTGAATACTGTTCCTGGATAGCAAGTGCCGAACTGGAACGATCAAGCTGGATATCCTGTGAACTGCATGCTAATAACTGTGCAGCTTCTCCGGGGTGCGGTGTTAGCACCCAGTGGTCACATTTACTTGGGTTCTTGCTAAGTAAATGCAATGCATCGGCATCTACAACAAGTGGTTTATTTAATTCAATCACACGCGCAAATATTTTTTGTGCCCATTTGTCCTGGCCAAGACCGGGGCCAAGGGCAATTACATTAGCCTTATTTAGCAAATCACTCAGATCGCTAGGTTCATGAATGCCTTTCACCATTAGCGATGCACAGCCGCTGGCAACTGCTGCGACATTATCTGGGTGTGTGGCAATACTAACTAATCCTGCTCCTGTGCGGGCTGCAGCTTCACCGGCAAGTCGCGCTGCATTTGGGTAACCGAGGTTGCCCCCAATTACTAAT
>JANQKJ010000207.1 GCA_028281205.1 Gammaproteobacteria bacterium | reverse complement strand
GTTATCTGCGCTAAGAATTAGCATAAAAAAGGCGCCCATTGTTCCCACAATGAGCGCCTAAGGTTGGCACACTTAATACCAGGAGTTTACTACTTATTTACAAATTCTGGATATGCCTCCATACCACATTCGGAGATATCGACGCCTTCCATTTCATCTTCTTCGCTAACACGAATTCCAATAATCATCTTGATGATGAACCAGAAAATCATTGAAACAATAAATGTCCAAGCAAAGATAGCGAACGCGCCGTACAACTGGGTGCCAATGCTGGCATCTCCATTAGAGAATACCACCGCAATCAAGCCCCAAATACCACATACACCGTGTACTGAAATGGCACCTACTGGATCGTCTAACTTAAACTTATCCATAGTCACAATGCTGAAGACAACAATAATGCCCCCGATTGCACCAATAATAGTTGCTAGCAGCGGAGTTGGTGTTAAAGGTTCAGCTGTAATCGATACTAAGCCTGCTAATGCACCATTTAACGCCATTGAAAGATCAGCTTTACCAAACATTATTTTAGCTGTTAGCAATGCAGCGATCACACCACCTGCTGCTGCTGCATTGGTATTTACAAAAATTAATGCGACTGCATTAGCTTCTGCTACGTTTGAAACAATAAGTTCAGAGCCGCCATTGAAACCAAACCAACCCAACCAAAGGATAAATGTTCCTAGAGTTGCAAGCGGCATATTGGCACCAGGCATCGCAACAGGTTTTCCATCTTTACTGTAACGCCCTTTACGTGCGCCAAGTAAAATCACACCTGCTAGCGCTGCTGTTGCGCCACATAGGTGAACCACACCAGAACCTGCAAAGTCCAAGAAGCCTGCTGCATCTAAGAAACCGCCGCCCCACTTCCAAAAACCTTGAATTGGGTAAATAAACCCAGTCATTACTACAGCAAACAACAAAAATGCCCATAACTTCATACGTTCCGCAACCGCACCTGATACGATTGACATAGCAGTAGCAACGAATACTACCTGGAAGAAGAAGTCTGATAATCCAGAGTAATAAGTCTCACCACCACTGGCAATAACTTCTGCAGCGGTATTATCCGAATTACCTAGAATATCTAGTGCAAACGGCCACCATGTGCTTTCTGTTCCACTATACATAATGTTGTAGCCCATCAGCATATACATAACACTTGCGATGGAATACAACGCAATATTCTTAGTTAAAATTTCAACCGTACTTTTTGACCGTACCAGTCCGGCTTCCAGCATGGCAAAACCTGCTGCCATCCACATTACAAATGCGCCCATCACTAGAAAGTAAAATGTATCTAGTGCATACGCTAATTCAATTACTTGATTTTCCACAATTCCCTCCTAATACAAATAGGTATTAATTTTTTATAGCGCTGCTGCACCTGACTCTCCAGTTCGAATACGAATTACTTCTGAAAGCTCAGATACAAAAATTTTGCCATCACCAATCTTCCCGGTATTGGCAGCCTTGGTAATTGCATCTAATGCAGATTGAAGTAATTCATCATCTATCGCTATTTCTAGTTTGATTTTTGGCAAAAAGTCCACAACATACTCAGCACCACGATAAAGTTCAGTATGACCTTTCTGTCGACCAAAACCTTTAACTTCAGTAGCTGTGATTCCTGTCACCCCGATTTCAGATAACGCTTCCCTTACGTCATCCAGCTTAAATGGTTTAATTATTGCTGTTATCAGCTTCATTGATTTTCTCCTACTGGTTATCTATCTGTTTCATATCTCAAAGGGTTAGTAGGGTGTGAAATTTTTAAACCAATAAAAATCTGCATTCTTTTTTGAACGTTCCCTGCAAATATGGCTGAGAATCATAGTTAATGACTCTCAGCCAAAATAGCTTTGAGAGTATTTACTAATTAGATGACATCGAATCCCCAGCTAATTGATATATAAGCTTCAGTCTCATCATCATCTTCTGGATTGCCATCACTATCTGTGTCAAGGCCTTCAATATCCATTGTGTGAACAACTGCACCAGTGACCTCAAAACCACCAAGTTCCATGGTGTAACCGACTTCTATATATTTACCTAATGCATCATCAGCATCATCACCGAAGTCACCATAAGTAAAGTAAGCCCCGTTATAACCAATAGTGGCCGCAATGAAATCGTACTCGTCACCTTCGATGTTGCCATCGTCATCACTAAACTCACCGTTATACTCACCAGTGGTGTATTCAAGATCTAAGCTAACGTCACCAACAGAACCACCCGCATATAGATTGACTTCGTTATATTCATCATCAAAGCCATCGGAATATTGATAAGTCGTATAGCCCGCACCTAAGTACATGCCATTTTCAAATTCGTAAACGTATCCGCCATAGATATCGTATTCGATACCATCCCCTACATCTGCTAACCAAGTTCCTAGGTAGAAGCCCATGTATTCCAAATCCAACCCTCCGTTACCTACGCCAGAGTCTTGAAAAATACCGCGGAAGATATAATCCGATAGAATTCCTGCATTACCTGTAACAATTGCGTCATCTGAAATTGATGTAGCTGGTACTACAAGCATGGATGATGCAACTGCAGCACTCCCCAATAAGTGTGTAAGTTTCTTCATTTATATTTCTCCATTGAAAATTATTTATATAAATTTACTTCCAAGCTGTAGCACAACCCATGCCAGCAGAAATATTTCAATAATTTCAATGAGTTATAAATATTTAAAAAAAATACGCACCATTACGGTTACGGCCGAGCACCAAGTTGTTACACTGACGCACTGATTTAGTGCACTATGACTAAGTGTTATCGTTTACTAGCTTTGGTTCTAATTTGTTAAAATAATAGTTATGAAAATTGACCCTAAACATCTCGACGAAACAGTAGCTAAAATTAAACAGCTGCTTCCAGACAATGTTGTAGAACTAAAAAATACCGGCGAGGAGAAGCTCAAACTGGCTCTTGAGGGATTACTACAAAAACTCGAAATGGTTTCACGAGAAGAATACGAGATACAAACTGAAGTGTTACAGCGCACGCGCCAACGCTTAGAGCAACTAGAACAACGTATCGAGCTACTCGAAAAAAAATAACTCTTATATATTATTCCTCCTAGGCAAGGCTAGTCTTAATCTAGCCACTATGAACTAGGAGAGTTATGTCTATAGCGACTGTTTATAGTCGCGCCCAATACGGTATGGAAGCACTGTTAGTCTCGGTAGAAGTTCACCTTTCTAACGGCTTACCTAATTTTTCTATTGTCGGCCTTCCAGAAGCTGCCGTAAGAGAAAGTAAAGACCGTGTTCGCGCGGCACTTATTAACTCCAACTTTGAATTTCCTGCGCGTCGCATTATTGTTAATCTTGCTCCGGCAGAATTGCCTAAACAAGGAGGATGCTTCGACCTACCTATTGCCCTAGGTTTACTAGTTGCTTCAAATCAATTAACGGCAGATTCATTAAAAGGATATGAATTCCTTGGCGAATTAAGTCTAAGCGGTGAATTAAGAAAATCTACTGGCATATTACCTGCTGCTTATGCATGTCATCGTTCTGGTAGCTGTTTAATTACTTCTGAACAGAATCAACAACAATTAACCCCTCTTAATAATTCATCCTATTTGTGTGCCTCACACTTGCTAGAAGTATGTGCGCATTTAAATAATATCAAACATCTTTCTCCAACTAGCACGCCATCAAAGAATAAAAACCAAGCCAGTGATGAAATAAACCTAAATGAAATCCATGGTCAGCAACATGCAAAACGTGCTTTATGTATAGCTGCCGCTGGCCAACATCATTTGCTTATGATTGGTTCACCAGGTTCAGGCAAAACCATGTTAGCCACTCGCTTTACCTCTTTATTAACTCAACTTAGTCAGCAGCAAATTCTGGAAACAATGAGCATCTATTCTATTGCAAATGTTTCTGGTACTAGTCACCAATCCTCTAACAGACCGTTTCGCGCACCGCATCATACAGTATCAACAGTAGGGCTTGTAGGTGGTGGGTCAATACCGAAACCTGGAGAAATTTCTCTAGCCCATAACGGTGTATTGTTTTTAGATGAGTTTACCGAGTTCAATCGTCAAACATTAGAGGCACTGCGGGAGCCGATTGAAACAGGCATGATTACTATTTCAAGAGCCAATGCACAAGTTGCTTTTCCTGCCCGCTTTCAACTTATTGCAGCAATGAACCCATGCCCGAATGGATGCGACATTGATGAATACGGACATTGTCAGTGTAGTCATCAGCAAATAGCACGTTATCGTAATAAATTATCAGCACCGATTCTTGATCGTATTGACTTACAAGTTAATGTGCCGAAGTTACCTTACAGAGATCTGCTTAGGAAAACTAACAGCAATAAACAAGACTGGCACATGATTAAGCAACGTATACATAGCGCTTATGAAGTGCAAATTCAACGCCAGGGGAAACCCAACGCTATGATTGAAGGAAAAACTATTAAAGAAGTCTGCAAGTTAACAAATAGTTTAGAGAACAAGATAATTGAGATGCTCGATAAACTAAATCTCAGTGCACGCAGTTTTCATAAAGTACTCAAAGTTGCTCGCACCATTGCTGATTTGGATGAAAGTAATGATATTTGCCAGCCACATATCTCTGAGGCATTAGCCTATCGTCAACTTGATCGCATAGCAAAAGAGTTTGCCAATTCTTAAAGGTATATTCATAAAGCTTAAAACACAATCATTGGCTTTATGAATAAACGAATATGGCTTAGTTAAGAAGCAAACGACGTTACTCAATTTACGGATAACGTCGTTAGTTAATTTTTAATTTGTAAAACTTAAAACTAAGTTTGATAAAAACTATATTTGCCTAGTTTTATTTAAGCATATAATCAACAGCAGCTTTGATAGCGTCATCAGACATATCTGCACGCCCACCTTTAGCCGGCATTGCGCCAATCCCATTAATTGAATTGGCATAGATAGTATCTATTCCCTTAGCAAGTCTTGGTTCCCATGCGGCTGTATCGCCTGGCTTAGGTGCATTTAAAACTCCGGCAGTATGACATGCTGCACACACTTGTTGATACACCTGCTCACCGCTTAAATCTGCTGCGGCTACCTGCTGTACAGGAGCTGCTGCAGTGCTGGCAGGTGCTGCTACATCAGCGGGTACACTGCCTACATAAACACCACCCATGGGTTTAATTCGTTCTGCCACTGCTTTCTGCACTCTCAAATCTGACTCCATAGCGTCGCCTTTATATATAATATTGGCAATAACTAAAATCACTATTGTGAGCCCCACTAGGCCTACTAACACGGCCATGAACATAGTTGTAAATTGTCTATCTTCCAAGGTAACTCCCGTTATTTCTTGCTTGAAAATTCTTGTCTAAAAATTAAGGCCGCGATTATAGATCATCTGCGTACGCATCACCATGAGCTAAATCGGCCGATTAATTTTCTTTACTGTAATCGTGCAGACCTTATTGATAATTAAGGTAAATAATTGAATTTTTAACAACTCGATTACTGATAAATACGATCGTTTTTAAAAATACTCGCATTCCGTAAATAATTATACCGTTCATCCAGATCCATCTTTGCTCTATCTTTGACCAATAACGCATGTCATTCAGCACGCGTATGCTAAAGGCGTTCACTAGGATGTGACTACTTATGCAGCAAAATTTACGGAAAAAAACCAAGTTTATTTATTTTAAAATAATCAATCAGTGTGCTAAGGATGGCAGGACTGAGGATGATTATCAGCACTCGATTAGTAGCGCTCCAGAACATGACAGACGCAAGGAACAAGGGTCAATTAAACTTCCCCCCGCTTCCAATCGATCACACTCTTCTTAGAAATTAAGCTTTATTTGGCAATTAATTCTTCGATAACACCAATTAATTGTGGATAACCACCTGCCTGTGAAGCAGAGGTCTTGTATTCACCATTAACAATTACAGTCGGTACTCCAGTTACCTGGTATTGACGAATAAGTTGCTTAGCACGGTTAATTTTTGTTTCTACTGCAAATGAGCTGAAAGTCTCACGGAACTTGGCTTCATCAATATCGTTTGCAGCAAGAAACCTTGCCATCGAATCCAAGTCATTAAGGCTACGTCCCTGTTCATGAATACCACTAAATAGTAAGTCATGGCCTGTTTCTAGGTCGCCCATAAGTTCTAGAGCATAATATGCGCGCGCATGTTGTTCCCAGCGCGGATTAAAGATAGCTGGCAAACGCACAAAGCTAACGTCATCAGCTTTATTTTGTTTCCATTGTTTTATATGCGGTTCAAAATCATAGCAGTGTGAGCAACCGTACCAAAATAGCTCAACTACTTCATGGCGTGCACCATCATCTGATAGGGGCGGAACAGAAGGATCTAATTTAACAAACTTCCCTTGGTGAGCATGATCACTAGCAGCAAAAGCAATAACGGAAACAAATACTAATCCCAATAATCCTGCAATTTTAACTAGCTTTATCATTTTCTATTAACCCTGTTTATTTTCTGATCAAATGAGGCTTATGCGTTTGATTTTACAGTGAATTAGAACTAATAAGCTGGTGATAGTTCCGACTTAATCATGCAATCCTTGGATATATTGCGCCAATGCTTCAATTTCATGATCCGTTAAACGTTCGGTAACACTGACCATAATTGCTGCCGCAGGATAGGTTTTCTCCATGGTTGGATCAATAGCTCGGTAGGCTTCCAAACGACTCTTCGTGTAAGCGGCATGCTGACCACTTAACTTAGGAAATTTTGCAGGAACATTGCCTTTGCCACTGGGCCCGTGGCATGCGCTACAAGCAGTCACAGCTTTATCAATAATACCGCCTCGATAGATTGCTTCGCCCAAGGCAACTAATTCAGGGTCTGCCGCGCCGGGTGTGGTTGTTTGGCTTGCATAGAAGGCTGCTAAATCAAGCATATCCTGCTCACTCAAGCCGGCTGCTTGTGGAGACATCAAGGGATTGGGACGTGTTCCATCCTTATAAAGTTTGAGTTGTTCAACAATATAGGGTGCACCCTGGCCTGCCAGTTTCGGCCATTCTGGATTAACACTATTGCCATCTACACCATGGCATGCAGCACAAGGTGCTGACTTTGCTTTGCCAGCCTCGACATCACCCGCGGCTAGAAGTGAATGGCTACCAAATGCAAATAGTAAAAGTAATAATTGGATAGAAATTTTCATGTGACCTTCCCAAAAGTGCATAATCCCAAAAGTAATTTGTAGTCTAAACAAACTTAATATTCAGCGAGTGACAGTGTGGGCGCCTTGTATACCATAAAAGTATAAGCCCTCGCAAAATAAACCCTAAAATTATGACTTTCAAACGTCAATTATCTAATGCTGTATTTTTCACCAGCGCTTCAACGCCAAACTCACTACCTGCGGATGAAGGCGTAGAAATTGCCTTCGCTGGACGTTCTAATGCAGGTAAGTCCAGTGCCATAAATCGCCTGTGTCAGCAGAAAAGATTAGCACGTACCTCTAAAACACCTGGTCGCACTCAACTGATCAATTTTTTTTCCATCAGCCAAACAAGCAAACTGGCAGACCTACCCGGTTATGGTTATGCCAAAGCCAGCCACAGTAAACAAAAGCAATGGCTAGAATTACTTGAATATTACTTTACACATCGGCAAGCACTAAAAGGCACGGTAATTGTGATGGATATTCGTCACCCCTTACAGGATTCCGATCAAAAAATGATCGATTGGTGTGTTCATTATCACTGCCCTGTTCATATCCTATTAAACAAATCAGATAAATTAAGCCGTAACCAGGCACACAAACAATTGCTATCCACACAGAAACGCCTTCCTCAGGAAAGCTCTATTCCTATAAGTATTCAACTTTTTTCAGCATTATCTGGTGACGGCATGGACGATGCCATAAGCCTTCTAAAACAATGGTTTGATAACTAATCAGGGATTAAAAGCCCTGAAGCAATACTCTTGCTTCAGGGAAAATAGTTAGGCTCGGAAATTGGGGAGGCCGAGCCTTCCGCTCAGGGAGGGAAGCGGTAGTGCATTCACTGCACATGTAGCCTATGACTAAAGGATATTTAAGAAGTTCAGCAAATTTAATTAAAAACTTTGCTTGATATAAACGCCGTAACTCTCGCTTTCGTTATGACCAAATTGAGCTGGGCTTTCAAATTCATAACCATACTCATTAGAAGACAAATCTTCAGTTAAAGAGTCACTAGTGAATACGCCGATTTCGGTTTTTGATTCTGGAAGGGGTGCAAACTTAATATGATCCTGTTCATTACCTTGATAGTTTGATGCGATACCCGTAGATAAATTCACCCATTCTTGTGCTGGATGAGCCTGTTCACTCTCAACACCATGATATAGGTTAAGTAGCTCTTCACGTTGCAAATCCAGTGCGTGCGCTGATGAGCCAAATAATAGTGATGCCCCAATAATAACGACATTGCGTAACATATCCTTAATCCTCGTCCTGTTTGAGTCATAGGTCTCACGTCACCATCTTATGCGGTGTTTTGTGAACCTGCTTAGTCGTGGATTATAAGAAGCGCATCTAGGTCAAACGCTTGATCTGGATTAATGGTGGGGGGAAGACGATTAATGGGCTTCATCCCAGTTTTGCCCAATATTGGCGTCCACAACCAAAGGAACTGATAAATCTGCTGCTGATACCATGCGAGAAACAATATTTTGCTTAACTGTTTCGATAACTTTCTGATCTAACTCAAATACTAGTTCATCATGCACTTGCATGATCATCGTCACAGGCAAATCACTCTCGCTAATCCAGCTATCAATAGCAATCATGGCACGCTTGATTATGTCAGCAGCACTGCCTTGCATGGGGGCATTTATGGCTGTCCTTTCTGCATACTGACGCCGTTGCGCATTGCGCGCATTAATTTCTGGTAAATATAAACGCCGTCCAAATATCGTTTCTACGTAACCTTGTTCATGTGCCAATTCTCGCGTTTCGTCCATATAAGTTTTAACGCCAGGATAGCGATCAAAATAAAGATC
>JANQKJ010000203.1 GCA_028281205.1 Gammaproteobacteria bacterium | reverse complement strand
AAACCGCAGAATATGAACGAGACTTCCTGTGCAAAAGGTAGCCGAACTTAAACAGCATTTTCCTCATAATGGTAAGGTTGAATGGTTAGGTGTACGGCCTGATCAGGGTGCCCCGGTAATAGAAAAATCCTGTGTACGTGCCATCACAGACCGCGGCCTCGAAGGTGACAAAGCTGGCCAACGAGCTGGCGGCAAACGCCAGGTAACACTAATTCAGGCAGAATACCTTGATGTTGTGCGTGCATTGCTACCAGATGTGGAAATGAGTTTCGCAGATATGCGGCGAAATATTGCTATTTCCGGTATTAATCTTAATGCACTCAAGGATTGCACAATCCAACTAGGAGAAGCGACTTTAGTCATTAGTGGGTTTTGCCACCCTTGCCGCAAAATAGAAGCGCACTTGGGTCATGGAGTGTTCAATGCTTTGCGTGGCCATGGTGGTTTAACAGCAAAAGTTATCCAAAGTGGAGTCATTAAAAAGGGTGATGAATTGCGTGTGCTGAGTGTTCAATCGTGACTACGCAATGTTTTCCATGCTAACCAAAGCCAGGCAATAATAAATGCAGTCCCTCCAAACGGTGTAATCATACCCAACCACTTTATCCCTGTTGTGCTTAGCACATACAAGCTGCCGCAAAATAAAATAATACCTAAATTCATTAGGCCGGCAATAGTTGAATAGTTATCACTTGTAAGGTTCTTGGCAATTAAGCCAACTAAAATAATCCCCAATGCATGCCAAAAATGAAAGTCTGCAGCGGTATTAAATACTTGTATACTGCGTTCATCTAAATGCTGTTCAAGGCCGTGAGCTGCAAATGCGCCAAGTGCAATAGCTAAAGCAGCATTGAAACTACCTACAGAAATTATTACATTGTGTTTCATATCATTCCCATTTGTTCAAAATTTAGGAGAGTATAGTGCCGTCATTCGATGTTGTCTCTGAAGTTGATACCCATGAGTTGGCCAATGCCATTGACCAGGCAAATAGAGAAATTGGGAATCGCTTCGATTTTAAAGGTAGTAATGCCAAAATCACACTAAAAGAAAATATTGTTTCCCTGGAAGCAGAAGTAGAGTTTCAGATTAAACAAATCTACGATGTGGTAACACAGAAAATGGCTAAACGAGGAATCGATCTTGAATGTGTTTCCAAGGGTAAACTAGTAGAAGCCAATAAACGTGCGACACAAGATATTATTATTAATCAAGGCATCAGCACTGAAATTGGTAAAAAAATCTCTAAATTAATTAAAGAGAGTAAAGTAAAAGTACAGTCACAAATCCAGGGTGAAAAAGTAAGGGTTACAGGAAAAAAGCGTGATGACTTGCAACAAACGATGCAGTTATTGCGTGAGCAAAGTTTTGGTGTGCCTTTGCAGTTTGATAATTTTAGAGATTAGTTGTTATTGACTGACAAGCCAGATAAGTATTACAACAAATCCAACTACAGCAATCAGTGGGAGTAATGCGGATGACCAATCACCTGATTCAGCTTTAGGGGAATTTAAAAACATATGCTTGGCGCGAGGGAATAAAAACGCGAGTACCAGTATTAAAAATATGGCTGAGGCAATTTGCATTGCATCCATGTTTTTCCCTCCGTTTTATATGCCAGAAAGTAAAAAGCCCATCGAAAATCTCAATGGGCTTTTGTATTTGCTAACTTGTGATTAATTTATTCATCACCACCAAATATTCCTAGTAAGTGCAATAAGCTGACAAAAATATTGTACAAGCTTAAGTATAGGGATACGGTAGCTGTAACGTAATTTGTTTCACCACCGTTGACGATACGGCTAGTGTCAAACAAAATTAATCCACTCATGATTAATATAATTGCAGATGATAATGCAAGAGATAGTGCGGGTATTTGCAAGAATAGATTAGCCACCATAGCAAGGACGGCAATTATGAGGCCGACCATTAAGAAGCCACCCATGAAGCTAAAGTCGCGTTTAGTTGTTAGCACGTAACCAGAAAGCGCCATAAAGATAATGCCCGTACCGCCTAGAGAAGTTGCGATCAGTTGCGAGCCGTTGGATAGTGCTAAGTAATGATTAAGAATGGGACCTAAGCCAAATCCCAATAAACCTGTGATCGCGAATACAATACCGATACCTGCAGCAGAATGTGCTGTACGGGGTAATACGAACCAGATTAATCCCAATGCACCAAACGAGCATACTAATGAGACTACATGACTGACTTGAAGCAGCATGGATGCGGTAGCAGTCACAGCGCTGAACAATAATGTCAGCGAGAGTAGCATGTAAGTATTGCGTAGTACTTTGTTAATACTTACCGCTGATGTTGATGTGATCGTAGGGTTATAGTTGTTCATCAAATGTCCTCAGTATGATCCGTAATTAATTTATCAAATTTTATAAAAATAATGCTCAGTTTACCACTGACTTATCTTTATAATTGGTCGTAATTTCCTTATACACAGATATATGGTTTCTTTACATATATTTCAACATGTTGTGACAGTAAAAAGTGGCTTTGATTCACAAATCTGGCAGCTACAAAAAGGAGTCAAGCTACTAAGAATTGTTACAGAAATTTTACTATCAATTTTGAGTTTATGGTTGATAAGTTTTAATCGAATGGTTATGTGGTCCTCGCTCACATATGGAAAAAGTGCATTGTTCTTTGTTTGTCACATCTTCAACGTAGGGATTTCAGTAGTGCAAAAATTTAAATCTATCATCTATTTTTGCCCCTACTTTATGTAATTAGATTATGAATTTTTTGTAACCAATTGGTTAACGTTATTAATTTTAAATCTCAATAGCCTTAATTAAGTGTATGATAAATATAATAACTTAATTCAATAGTTGGTTTGTATATAAATAATTAAGTAATAAATATTTTAATTGACAAATATCAGCACTAATAGAAGTATGTGTCAGTGAGTATAAACAACTGGCTGGGTATCGATTATGTTGAATCGAATGCATGTTTTATTTGTCTCTTTCTTTCTTTTTTCTATAGTCGTGTTTGGCTTTTACTCTAATATCGGCCATTCAGAATCAGAGCTGGGCAGTTCGCATAAATTAGTCAAGAATTTTGGGAGCATACCTGTCCGTTTTGAAGAAAATCGTGGTCAGTTTCCTGAACATATTAAGTTTGCATTAAAGTCTTCGCGCTATACCGCTTTTGTGACGGATAAAGGCTTAATGGTTGCTAATCAGCGCTTCAAGAAAAAACCTATCTATATAGAATTTGTCGGTGCAACAGATCAACTAACACAAGGAATCGACATGGTTGCCGGTAAGGTGAATTATTTTTACGGTAATGATGAAAGCAGATGGATTAAAGATATTCCCTTGTATAAAGAAGTCAGTGCCAGGAGTGTTTATTCCAATATTGACGTGCGCTACTACAAAAAAGGTGACCTACTCGAATATGATTTTATCGTGCAGCCGGGTGGCGATCTAAATGACATCCTATTGGATGTGAAAAATGCGGATTCACTCAAAATAAATAGAGCGGGTAGTTTGGAGATGAAATCTGGCAATCAAAAGTTATTACAGCATAAACCCATCATTTACCAAATGATCAATAACCAAAAAGTCATGGTGGATGGCAACTATGAATTTATGGCGAATGATATTGTTCGTTTTAAAACTAAGAAATATGATAAATCAAAACCATTAATTATCGATCCTGTATTAGAGCTTTCAACACTCATTGGCGGTGAAGATTATGAAATGATCACGGATGTTGAGGTGGATAGCACGGGTATTTATTTAACAGGGAATACCAATTCTATTTATTTTCCAACCACGAATCCAATTCAACCAAACAATGCAGGGGGCATTTATGATGCCTTTATAACAAAATTATCACCAAGTGGAACTTCAATTATTTATTCAACTTATCTTGGTGGTTCCGGACATGATGGCACAGGTAAGTTTTTAGATGTAGATCATGATACGCCTTCCCCTGGCATTGCGGTCAGCAGTGCGGGAGAAGTGTATGTGGCAGGGACAACCGACTCTACTGACTTTCCGTTAGTGAATGCCTTTCAAAACACGTTTGGTAGTGGTGCCACTAATCCCAATAGCACATCAGATGGCTTTGTCACTAAAATAAATGCTGCAGGTAATGCATTAGTATTTTCCACATTCATTGGTGGTGATGGCTATGATTACTTATATGATGTTGCGTTAGACAGCGCTGGCAATCCAGTGGTGGTAGGCAACAGTATTACAGATAGCAGTGTTTTCTTTCCTACAACTACGGGTGTCATACAAGAAACTAAACCAGGAAGTTATGATTATGATGGTGTTGTCTCAAAATTTAGTACCACGGGCAGCTTGCTATTTTCAACTTACTTAGGTGGTAATAACCAGGATCATCTGTTCGACATTGAACTTGATGCGCAAAATAATATTTATGTGGTTGGAAAAACAAATTCAACATCTATTTTGCCAATACTCAATGCGCCACAAGCCAACCGTGCTGGGAATTATGATTTATATATTGCAAAACTGAATGATGCGGCGACGACGTTAAATTTTGGAACCTATTGGGGTGGTGGTAATAAAGATATCGGTCGTGGAATCGCGTTAGATAGCACGGGAAAGATTATTGTGGTCGGTGATACTAATTCCAGTAACTTCCCCACGCAATCACCTTATCAATCTGCGCGCAGTGGCAATCGTGATGCCGTGGTGGTGAAAATGTCAGATACTGGTGTAGTCGAGTTCAGTACTTTCTTAGGCAGCAATAGTATTGAATATGGATGGAAAGTGGATACAGATAATCAAGATCGTATTTACGTATCGGGGATGACTAGATCCAATAACTTCACAACTGTGTCACCCATTACCGAGTTTAATACGAATAACACTAGTAGTGGTGGAGATGCCTTTATCACTCAGTTCTCTCCAGATGGAAGCAATGTATTATTTTCATCGAAATTAGGCGGAAATGATGTTGAGCATGCACTGGCATTGCATGTGACACCACTTGCTGATGTTTACATTGCCGGCATTACTAGTAGTTCTAATTTTTATACCACGCCCGGCGCATTACAGTCTGCACCATATGGGTTTGATGATGCGTTCCTCATTAAGCTTGCGAGTGACAATCCTGTGGGTGTGGCACCAGACATTTCAATTACTTCGCCAGTTAATGCTGCCATCACAAATGACTCAACACCCGCTATTGCATTGTCGTTCACAGATAACGGCAGTGGCGTAGATATTAATACTATTGAAGTTACTGTGGACAGTGTATTGATTGCAGCAACATGCACAGGCGACAGTGTAGCTGCGACGTGCACACCTGATTCGCCAATTAATGATGGCAGTGTCAGTATTGCTGTCAGTGTTGAAGATACAACCGGATTACGGTCTGCGCCTGATCAAGTCTCCATTACAATAGACACAATTGCCCCAGTTGTAACCATCA
>JANQKJ010000314.1 GCA_028281205.1 Gammaproteobacteria bacterium | reverse complement strand
AGGTTTAAGTTAACCATGGCTTGGTTGTTTAATGATTTTTAATTTTAGATGAAAGACAACGTAAAAAAAGAATCAGCACCTGTCCTACTGAGTCCGTACTCCAAAAAGGAGTAAAAATATCGTGTGACATTTTAGGTTAGCAGTTTGTTGTACTAATGATGCTGAATGCCAGTTTAGTTCGTTACCTAACTTGCTATAACTAAAGTTATATTCGGTTAATTAGTTAGTAGCAGTCTGGGTCTTTTACTAGGAATTTTGTTAGACAAGTAGCGTTCTCGTGGTATAGTCAATTGCATCAGGGCGTGGGCGGGGTTTATAAAATATAAGATGGTGGGAAAAATTACTCGCTTTGCTTACAGGTTTCCTAGATAGAGTAACCGTGTTTCTTGACTGTTTAAGCACAGCATTGATGTGCAGATATTTTTAGTTTTTAGTTTGAGTACCAATGTATTGGATAGATATTAGCACAACTGCATTTTGAAAGAATTATTCTATACCCCTCACTTTTTCTTTTGCTTGTAAAAAGAGTGATGATCGTGATGTAACAAACAATAATCGTGAAATACGTTTATGCGTGAAATACGTTTATGTTGGTCAAGAGAGAAAAATTATTTTTTTCGGGATAGCTGTTATTTATTTTTCTTGCATAGATAGACATTAAAAATTTATTATTTTGGGAGCCATTGCTATGAATAATGATAGTCGTAGAAGAACGTTTTTGCGGGGGGCTGGTCTGGCCGCGGGTGGAGCGGTTTTTTTGGGGGTATCAAATGCTCATGCGCAGTCCTGTGGAGTTCCGACAAATGCGGTGATTAAAGTTGTGGGCAATTACTCAGCGTTAAGGGGGTTGTGTTCCGCGAGTTTAAATGTTGGCGACGTAATAAAAGTTACTAACGACGGACTGTCAGGAGAGTTTATTGTGAAGTCAAGTTCGTCTTCTGTATTAGCGCAGGATGATAAAGGGACGTTTATTGTTTTTGACGATAATAATAATTGGTATGCTGAACGAGTATTTAATGGTGTTGCCGTGAATGCTGAATGGTTTGCTGATATTGCGGGAGATGGAAATACAGATGACTCTTTGGCATTAAATCGTATTCTAGGACTAGGTTTTTCCGAAGTTTATTTAACAAGCTCGGAATACAAGATAAGTGACACCATTGTTATTCCCGGCGCTACGTCTCTAATCAGTCAACGTAAATCCATACTGCGATATTATGCCGATAAAACAGGTGTGATTCTGGAAAACCCAGGCGCCAATATTATTGGTGTTTTCTTTCGCGTGAGTTCCCCTGATTTGACAAGCACCTCGTGCATACAAGTAGGAACAACGAGCAACAAAGCTAATAGTTGCAAGATCTGGGACTGCAACATTGTGGGTTGGGGAAATAAAACAACCGTTGAGGGAGACGGTATCTTCGTTAAGAATGGTAATTTTGTCCGAATTGATCGATGTAATATTGAAGAGCAGGGGCGTAGCGGAATTTTTGTCAGCAGTGAAAGCGGTGATGCAAATGCGGGGACGATCAGGGACTGTTATGTGAATCAGTGTGAACATGATGCTTACCACTTCGAAGGTCATCACGAACACCCGGTTTCGGATTGGATGTGTATTGCGGCTAACGCTCTAAGATTCGGTCGCTACGGTGTGTCCTGTTCTGGACGTGGTGTCTACTTTGTTGGGGATATTGAGCACGTAGGCACGTCACCCAACAACTTTGTTGCTGACATACACTTTGATACAGGGGCCTTTGGCAATGAAGTGCGAGTTTATCCGGGCAATACAGTAAAATTCGAAACCGCCGCAGAGGAAGCTAATAATCTTGCATACTGCCGAGCTGGTGCCGACCCTTGGTTTGCCCAGTTTGGAAAAAAACAGTTTAACGATGGTTTTTGGATAAACAAAAGAGAGTTAGAAGGTGAATTGCAGTTTTATCAAATCGCCGATAGGGAATACGTTATTAATGCGGCGGGTGCCAACGGGCCAAGCAAAATCACACTCGGAAACGGCACGGGAGAACTCGATCATCATATTAAGGGCAAGGTCGGTATCGAACCCAGTGGTCAGGCAGGCTTGCCAAGTGTTCACGCTGATGATCTCTATGTAAGTAACCCAGGAAATTCTGGTATCAGTATTATTAGCGGTTATGCAAATCTCGGAAGTTTGCGTTATGCCGATAGCGGTGGTGACTCTCAAGGTCAAATAAATTACGATCACGACGATGATAATATGACGCTGTACGCGAACGATGTTCCCTGTATTCAAATAGATGGTAATGGAAGTATAGGAAACACTCGATTTTTAATTTATGACGTTGAAAAAGGAAGCTTTCAAAGGGTATCGATTGGTGAAGACGATTCTGCAGGCGTCGGATATAGGGTGCTCAAAATTCCTAACTAACAATATAATTTAAAATTCCTAGGGGACAGGCACCAAGATCAAATAAGAGCAGAGCGGCAACGTACAGCCTGTGCCAATACTTTGGTGTTTGTCCCACTAAAGCTTCTCTGGAGGAAGATCAGTTTCGGCTAATCCGACTAAACTGTTGGACTAGTGCCTGTCTCACCAAAATCCACCAAACTTCCACCATACTACCCGGAAAAAATAGCTGCTCTAGTGCTCGTGTTAAATATGACATTCAATTAATATCACAGTATCTTTCTGGGAAAACGCAATTGCATAGATTGTAAAGTCAGTGTTTTTATATGACATTAGAAAAATTCACTAATGAATAAACTTTAATTTTTAAATAGATTAGGTGATTTTTACCTATAGTTAGTAGTAAAAAACTAGATGTTATCTGATGTTTTTGCTTGATGTAAGAATTAATAGATAAATAGTTATAGAACTTTCTATAACTAAAGTTTCATGTCGATAGCCGATGACTTTGAAGATAAATTTTATGTAATAAAAAATTCATGATTTTCTATTGTTAAATTCGTTTGTGTTTTGTTAAATTGTTTTTAGATTTTATAAAAAATGTTTTTTAAAGTAAGACCTTTTCAGTCTCGCAATTAATAAGAAGTTGTCAATCTTTTTAGGGGTAGCTAAAGGCGATTAAAATAAATAGGTTGCATTTTAGATGAGTTACAGATTTCGATTGAAGACTAATGTCTAGAGATGACATTGGTGGTAATGTGCTAGGTTATCAATGAAAAGGAATTTGGATTTTTTTATAAAGCGTTGAATTATTATTTGGCATTAAGCGACTTCTAAATTTTTAATTTACAAAATGGGAGAAGTAATATGAAATTTTATAAACTATTGGTCTTATTTACTCTTATGACGTCAATGACTGCCACTGCAGCCAGCAGAATCTGCGAGGAAAAAATAACAGCGTTAGGGGTAGCAACAAGTCATACGCTAACAGATAGTAATGGTGATTTGAAGGAATATTTTACATTTAGGACAGACAAATCATGTGCAATGCCACCACACGTTCCTGAATATCTTCACAATTGCCGGTATGGGCTAGCCTCAATTCAGCTCCCTGGTGGAGGCCATGCTTTACCCTCACCTGATACTAGAAAAAAAGTCTATGCGCAGATGCTTGCTGCTTACACTACTGATACACCAGTTATTATAGATTGGGGCGAGTCTAGTAATACGGATTGTTCCACGGTGCAGCATTCCAATACGTTTAAAGCAATTATATTGAAGTAGTGGGGTAAATATTTAGAGAAAAATTTGGTCATATAAGGCATCGCAAGGCAAGACCTGAAAATATGGAGATAGAAAGTGATTAAACGAACATGTCGAGGCGCATTAGTGGCGACTTTATTGCTAATAACAACATCAGCCAAAGCGGCCTGGGATACAGGGGCAGATTTTGAAACAGGTAACGGAGAATTTATTCTATCGGCTTGGGATAATACACGCCAGTTATCCTATAGCCAGGATTTAGGAATTCGCTTTAATCAAGCACATGACGGCCATACGATTGCGGTGGACAGTGCGTCATTCTCTGTATTCGGTGGGGATTTTGCCGGTGTTTCATGGAATGTTGGAGCCGCCAGTAACTTTCATAATAGCTTAACCGATTTTAGCAATTATGGTGTGATTGTGTCTGGTGGTTCTTTTATGCCCGCGCTGGCTTTCATTGAGTTTAATAATATTTTTAGTAAATTCAATCAACATGCTGCAACTCTTGGTGCAATGATTGGCAATATGGTAGCCAACGATAGCTATGTTGCTACTTCAAATATAGAGAACACTTGGTCGGGTGAGCCTAATTGGGGTGACAGTATAGGGGGCTTCTTACCAGATGGGACAAGTGGTTTAGCGGGTGACGTATTAAATCTGCATTGGCTTAGTCTAGATGGAATAAATTTAGTCGGCACGTCTTCCCTAATCGGTAGTGTTCAATTTGATATGGCCAATGGCCAGTTAATTTTCAATAGTGGTGCTAGTCCTGTGCCCTTACCAGCGGCTGCTTGGTTGTTGCTTTCAGGTTTAGCTGGTTTTGCTGCTTTATCGCGTCGCCAAAGAGTAGGTGGAGAACAATAAGAACGGTAGCATAAGATAAAGAATCAGTGCCTGTCCACTCAATTTTCGAACAAGAAGTAAAATATGGGTGTCTTATTTATCTTTCAAGACTTACAAGGATATCCATTCCTTCAATAAACCTTGAATTTTGGCTGGCAATAACTTTACTGCTGTTTGGAGCTGCGAAAGAAATTTGGGTCCCATAGGTTCAACGGCATCAAAAGCCGCTAACACCGAGCCAGGGCGATTCTCTAATAATACGCCAAGTATTTGTGCTGCTTGACTAAGATCTTTTTTCGATTTAATTGCTTGGGAAGATATCCGGCGTTGACTAATAGCTAACTTGTGTAAAGCAAAGCGCGCTGGATTAGGAACATTAATTAAAATACCTATTCCATGGGGAATTACCGCTGGTTCAATATCTTCAAGTAAATAATCTAAAAATCGTAATGGCGTTGCATAGGTATTAAATTGTGATATAAATACTGGCTC
>JANQKJ010000073.1 GCA_028281205.1 Gammaproteobacteria bacterium | reverse complement strand
GGAACAATATCCAGTACTTTTTGATTTGTAGATAGCAACACAACTTTAGGCGCCACCCCATCTTTGTATGCTTCAAACCAACGCTGCGCACAAACACACCACTTATCTCCAGGCACCAAACCAGGAAAATCAAATTCTGGTACAGGTGTACTCAAGTCATTACCTTTAGATTTGGAATAATTCAAAAAATCTTCAGTCACCTGGACACACACTGTATGCGAACCTAAGTCTCGCTGTTCAGTATTACATGCACCATCACGATAAAAACCAGTCATAGGCTCATAACCACACACTTCCAGCTTATCGCCAAATACATTTTTTTGTTCTTCCATAGCTTTAGTTTCTCAATTAGTTAACCAGCATAATTAGCAGTATTGCCAATAATAAACACCATATTAAAATATAAAAAGTTGCCACTTTTTTAGCCTTACGCTTGTCTCCACTAGTGCGTGGTCTAATTCCTTTAGATAAAAAAGTAACTATCCCTGACAAGTTAATACATACCACATTTATCGCAAGCAACATAAATGCATCAAAAGCTAATTGCAATTGTTGATAACCCAACATTAAGCCAAGTACACATGTTGGTGGCAATATAGCCACGGCAACCATAACTCCTACCAGCACTGAAGATAATCCAGTAGTCATTGACAAGGCAGCAGCCGCACCTGAAGCTAAAGCCATGATTACCGAGCTATAATTAACATGCGTGCGTGACAATAATTCTTGATTATATTCCTGTGTGAGGTAAACCCACGAAAGAAAAAATGAAACTGCTAGCGCTAACAATGTTCCCATCAACAAAGTAATAAATGCTTGCAGCATTAGTTTACTATCTCCAAGTACAGTGCTAAATGTTAGAGCAATGTTAGGGCCTAGTAACGGTGCAATTACCATAGCGCCAATAACAACAGCCACACTACCTTCCAACATGCCAACAGTTGCTACAATGGTTGATAATACAACCAGTAGCATATAATTAAAATCCAACTGTGCATTACGCTCTATAGACTGATATAACTCTTCCCTGGATGCTGACGATTTACTTGAAGACTTTTCGGAATTTTCTAACTTGGGAATAGTAGCCTCTATCGGCATTACAACAACACGTGAAACTTCTGAACTAGCAATTGTTTTCTGAATAGCATCTAAAGCTGCCTGCACGGAATCCTTAGTCACAATCATTCGAATCAGATAACGATCGTCTTCCGCTATAGAATAATGCCAACAATCTTTGGCTTTATATTGCTCAGCAATGCTTAAGATTGTATCGACATGCCCAGAATCTGTAATGACTTCTATATTTTTCACCTGAATCTCTTATTTATTAGTATGCGGGATCATACATATACTCATTGAGATAACTGACTATATCTTCAGGCTTAGGATGTAATTGTGCTATGTCGTTTTGATAAGCATACTCAATAACAGAGTAAGCTATATTTACAGATAGCTCACGTATATTCTTCAATGGTGGATACAACGCACCTTGTTGTAAATCATGTTCAGACACTTGTGAAGCCAGAGACTTCGCGGCAACCAGGAACATATCATCATTAATACGTTTAGCATTACACGCTACAGCAGCTAAGCCAATACCTGGAAAAACATAAGCATTATTTCCCTGCCCAGGTTTAAATATTTTGTCATCTATTACTACTTCATCAAACGGACTGCCACTGGCAAAGATAGCACGCCCTTCTGACCACTTATAAGCTTGCTCTGCAGTGCACTCCGCATGTGATGTCGGATTGGATAAAGCAAATATTGCAGGTCGCTGGTTGATATCACTCATTTTCCTGATTATGTCTTCATAAAATGAACCCGGCGTACCCGTTGCCCCAATTAAAATATGTGGTTGAAAATGATCGATCGTTTCAGGAAAAGACATAAATGGCGTGGATTGCAGATATGGTATGTTGTGTTCACGATAATCTTTACGTGAAGATACTAGTAGACCTCGCTTATCTACAAACCACAAACGAGCACGCGCTTGCTGTTCACTTAAACCTTCTTTCTGTAATGCATAACATAGCAAGTCGGCAATACCTGTGGCAGCTGATCCCGCACCTAAAAATAATATCCGCAAATCACTAAAGCGAATATTGGAAAGCCTGGTACTTGCATACACACCTGCTAATGCAACACCGGCTGTTCCTTGTATATCATCATTGAAACTAAGCACCTGATTCTTATAACGGTGCATTAATGTATAAGCACGCGGTGTAAGAAAATCTTCAAATTGAATTAAAACATTTGGGAATAATGCATTTGCTGATGACACAAACTCATCAACAAATTCATAGTAATCATCGCCAGTAATACGTTTCTGATGCAGCCCCAAATACAAATCATCATCTAAATATTCTTGATTATTAGTCCCTACATCT
>JANQKJ010000065.1 GCA_028281205.1 Gammaproteobacteria bacterium | reverse complement strand
TAGCGAGGGAGATGGACATCTAGTAGTTGCTACGACACGCCCTGAAACAATGTTGGGCGATGCCGCAGTAGCTGTGCACCCTGATGATGAACGTTACCAACACTTGATTGGCAAACATGTCACTTTGCCATTATGCAACAGAAAAATTCCTATCATCGCGGATGATTATGTCGATCCTGAATTTGGCTCCGGCTGCGTAAAAATAACACCCGCACATGACTTCAACGATTATGAAGTAGGTAAGCGCCATGACTTACCAATGCTGAATATCTTTACTATTGATGCAAAAATCAATCAAGATGCACCAACTTCTTACCAAGATCTGGATCGCTATGATGCGCGTAAAAAAATCATTAATGATCTGGAAGCATTAGACCTGTTAGAAAAAATCGTCGACCATAAATTAATGGTACCTCGCGGTGATCGCTCAGGTAGTGTTGTTGAACCTTTTTTAACAGATCAGTGGTATGTGAAAATTGAACCACTTGCCCAACCTGCAATACAAGCAGTTGAAAACGGCACCATTCGTTTTATTCCTGAAAACTGGAGTAATACTTACTTTGAATGGATGCGCAACATTCAAGACTGGTGCATCAGCCGTCAACTATGGTGGGGGCATCGTATTCCTGCCTGGTATGACGCACAAGGTAATATCTATGTCGGACGTGACGAACAGGAAGTACGTAGTAAATATAAACTTGCCGACGATGTTACACTTACCCAAGATCAAGATGTGCTTGACACCTGGTTTTCTTCGGCGTTGTGGCCATTCTCTACTTTAGGCTGGCCAGATGAAACTCCAGAACTAAAAGCTTTTTATCCTACTTCTGTATTGGTAACCGGCTTTGACATTATCTTCTTCTGGGTTGCACGCATGATTATGATGGGCATGAAGTTCATGGATAATATTCCTTTCAAGGATATTTACATTCATGGCTTAGTGCGTGATGCAGACGGACAAAAAATGTCGAAATCAAAAGGCAATGTACTTGACCCGATTGATTTAATTGATGGCATCACACTTGAAGACCTGGTAGCAAAACGCACCAAAGGTTTAATGCAGCCACAAATGGCGACAAAAATTGAAAAAACCACACGCCGACAATACCCGAATGGTATTCCCGCATTTGGTACCGATGCATTACGTTTTACTTTTGCGGCATTAGCATCAACCGGCCGTGATATAAAATTTGATTTACACCGCATTGAAGGCTACCGCAATTTTTGCAACAAATTATGGAACGCTTCGCGCTTTGCATTAATGAATTGCGAACAACAATCCATTGCAGATCACATTGATTATAACTCATTACACACCACTGATCGTTGGATTTTAAGCCGACAACAAGAGTTAATTGATTTAGTCCATCGTGACATTCAAAACTACCGTTTTGATTTGGCAGCTAAAGCGCTTTACGAATTCACATGGAATGAATTCTGTGATTGGTATTTAGAATTAATCAAACCGATTATGTTTTCTGATGATGAACATGCTAAGCAGCAAACACGGCGTGTATTACTTGAAGTATTAGAAACATTACTAAGGTTACTGCACCCTATCATTCCCTTTATTACTGAAGAAATTTGGCAGGCAGTAGCACCCAAATTAGACATCAAACAAAAAACTATCATGCTACAGACCTACCCACGCAGCAATAATGATTTGGTTGATGTTAACAGTGCAACCGATATTGATTGGCTGAAAGAATTTATTATAGGTGTTAGAAAAATACGTTCAGAAATGGACATTGCCCCGAGTAAACAAGTACCCATACTACTGCAGCAATGTTCCGCTTCCGACATAGAGCGTGTTGAATCCCACCGCAATACATTAGATAAACTCGGCAAACTTGAAAGCATCACTATTTTATCTAGCGAAGATGCTCCCGAAGCAGCCTTAGCCCTGGTTGGAGAAATGAAAGTATTGATTCCATTGGCGGGATTAATTGATAAAGAAGAAGAACTCAAACGCCTGGCCAAAGACATTGCTAAATTGGAAAGCAATATTGAAAAAACGAGTGCTAGATTGACTAATCCTAATTTTAAAAACAAAGCTCCAGCTGATGTTGTTGCTAAATTAGAAGCAACCTTAAACGAACAGGAACAAGCGCTAACAGAATTACACCAACAACAGGAAAAGATGAATAAGCTTTAACCATAGGCAAGCTACAACCAAGCCAGTAGATTCAATGCTTAATTAGAATCCTTGATCAACAATGTTTTGCTTTTCCATTGGCGGGCGCTGATAGTTTTTAGAATTATTCCTTGGCGGCAGCTTTACTTTCTTTGGCATTACGTCTTCATAGGGAATAGATTCAAGCAAATGACTAATACAGTTCAAACGCGCACGCTTTTTACTATCTGCCTCGATCACATACCAGGGAGAAATATCAGTATCAGTATGAGTAAACATGGCATCTTTTGCCATTGAGTATTCTACCCATTTGTCCCTTGCTTCAATATCCATAGGACTAAGCTTCCAACGCTTGGTCGGATTACTGATACGCTCTTGAAAACGTTTCTCTTGTTGCTCATCACTGACTGAAAACCAATACTTTCTTAAGATTATTCCCGAATCAATCAGCATTTGCTCAAAGATAGGACAGTCTTTTAAGAATGTATGATATTCATGGTCATCACAAAAACCCATCACGCGCTCAACTCCAGCACGGTTGTACCAACTTCTATCAAACAACATGATCTCACCAGAGGAAGGCAACTGCGCAGCATAACGCTGAAAGTACCATTGACCTCTTTCACGCTCGGTTGGCGTACCCAGCGCGATAATATGGCATACACGAGGATTTAAATGCTGAGTGATACGTTTAATCACACCGCCCTTTCCAGCAGCGTCACGCCCCTCAAAGATAACTGCGACTTTTGCACCACTATACTTGACCCACTCTTGCAACTTAACCAGCTCAATTTGCAGTCTTAATAGCTCTTTTTCGTAAAGCTTGTTAGTCAGTTTTTTTAATTTCTTTTGATCAGGATGCTGGGTAACCATATCAGACGCCTCAATTAAACCATTGCTGATCTACTATAACGGCCTGCTTGTCAAATCCTTTACTTTTATATTTCTGTGCAATTAAGCTTGCAGAAACCACCCTTAATGATTTTATCAAATATGAATAATTTTAGTTGATTGATGATACATACGGTCATATGCAAGGCGATAAAATCCTGCAAACATTTGCGCATGCTTTGTGAGACTGCGTACACGAAACAGATATTATCGGCCGCATGAGTAGCGATGAGTTTGCGGCTATTCTTTCAAATACAAGTAATGCTGTTGCCAAAAATATGATTAATCGCTTAAAACATAAGTTGAATAATTGTTGCAAGCAACTGAACATCACACATGACATGACATTCTCTCATGGCGTCGTCGCATAGAGTCCAGAACAGCATGACTCCCTGATGTCATTAATACATGAAGGCGATGTACTAATGTACAAAAATAAAAAAGATTTAAACAGGAATTTAATCTGGAAAATTTAAATCAATAGTACTGGTAAGCTATAAAAGCTTATTGATTAAAACTGGTGTTTATAACTTAAGAATTAAAAAACTATCTAAGCCATTAATCCTATCGCTAACGCGACAATTACTATCGCAATCACCATAGCAGCAAACATTTGGCTGTCGCTCATAAATGTCACTCCTCAGTTGTGAATGTAATAAAATTTTAACATTCATATGCTAAGCAAATATTTGTTTCTATTTATCTGAAAAATAAATAAAGTTTATTAATGACAAAACTGTAATAATTCTCTACGCACTGCGCTTGAACCTCAAGTAAAAACATCGTTTCACAAGATTTACTCACTACACTTAATAGTTAAGTTCAAGAACTTAAATAAATAGTTCATTAAACTTTAATCTTGGGTTCAAAAGATTGTCATCAATAGTTCGCTAGTATTGGTGCCACCGTTAACTCTGTAAGTATTTTGAAATGAAGCGCCTTGGACTCAGCATAATTTTGATCGTTTCCGCAATGACAGCGAATGCAGCGACCGTTGTTCCCAATTTGACATATATATTAGGTGACCACCCAGATGGGAATTTAACAAGCCTACCGGATATTACTTACGGCCTGAGACTTGATGACGGTTCATTCTCATTGTTTGGCTCTGGCGGCGACGGCTCAGAGGCCGCCAGAACCTTTAGCACTACACAAGAGACTGCCTTTGTAAGTTTATTTTGGGATAACATGGGCGACATGGATGACAGCAACGATATCGCTACCATCACTGGCACACTATCTCGAAATTCTGATAATTCAATCTGGAATGTGACATATACACTGACAGATATTACAGCTGTAACTGATGGCTTCATTGCTAAATCTGCTACAGGAACACTTTCTAATGGCGGCGATATATTTGCACTTGATGGCGAAGCACAAACTAGTCCCGCTATTGTTGTTGATGGCACTAGTTACACGGACTTAGTATTCCTGGCACTTGGTGATGGTCATCGCTTATCTGGTGACACAACATCAGAAGTGATTCGCGGCTGGCTTTTACCAACTGGACCAACGGAAGACTGGCTTACTACATTAACACCGGTTCCACTACCAGCAGCGGTATGGCTATTTGGAACTGCACTGGCTGGCTTAATAGGTTTTTCAAGAAAAACCAGTTAAGTATTTACCTATAGCAGTCTTAGCAACGACTGTTATTTCTATAAATAACTACACATGGACTAACGAGCAGATACTCGTTAGTCCATTACATCTTATAGCACTAAATTTGTTTTAATTTAACGCCTCAATATCGATAACTTTTTCAAACAACTGATTACTTTTATCGTTGTAAAGCTGTAGTTTTAAAGCAGACGCTTCCCAATCAAACTCAATCATACCGAAATTACGTGTCTGGAAGTTGTCTTGTGTGACGCGGTATTGGTTCTGTTCTCCCTTGCCATATATTTTGGTATTCATCCCGCTTGATGTGATCTCATACAGCGGATAACCAATCTGTTCAATATTAATGCTAGATACATCTGCAAAATGCCTATCACCACTAATAAAGACAACACCATTAGCGTTAGTTGATGCAATTAAATTGAATAACTTTTCTCTTTCCAAAGGGAAGTTAGACCACTTCTCCCAGCAATGCTGATCCGGGATGACCTGAATACTGGAAACAATAATCCTGACTTGCGCAGGAATCTGTAATTGCTTTTCCAACCAACGCCATTGTTCGTCACCTAAGATGGTTACTTTTGGGTCTAGCTGCTGTAGATAATTTTTCCTAGGGCATTGCTCATTGAGCTTGCCTTCAACAGTAGGACCACGAAAGAAGCGAGTATCCAGCAATATCAACTGCACACTGTTGTTGCCGGAGCCAAATATATGGGAATCATAAATACCCGAGCGTTGTCGCGCAGGCGAATCATCCGCGACATTAAAAAAATCCAGAAATATTTTCTCAGACTCATTTTTTATCGGGTTTTGCTCCCCGACATCATTCTGACCAAAATCATGATCATCCCACACGGCGTATATTGGTATTAACTCTCTGAACGCCTTGAATTCTTTTGCGTTAGCAAGTTTCTGGTACTTCTTATACATAACCTTGCTATTTGTTGTGTCTGCATAAATGTTATCGCCCATAAAAACAAATAAATCCGGGCTTTGTGCTTGAATGGATTGCCAAATAAATTGGGGTTTATTTTGATGCAGGCATGATCCGAATGCTAATTTATTAATAGATTCAGCATGTAAAGGGGCAGAACAAACAAGAAATAAGAAAATTAGGAAAGATTTGTACATTAAGTTAATAGTAATTCATGGTAACTACAAAATAATTACACCTTTCGCCAATAGATGAAATAGAAATCAATTAATTGGTAATAAGCTGCTAATGATCTCGGTCTTGTGTGTGAGATTAATCAATAAATTGCATTATGTACCTCAGAAGCATTTTAATTATTTTTTTACTCACCAGCACACAAGCAAGTTTCAGTAAAGAAACTTATGAATACGCGATTGATTTGTATGGTGCCACGGATGTGCGTACCGCAGCACGTGAGTGGATGTTAAAGCGCAATAAACCTGACGTGGTACCGGCACTGATTAGGTCATTAAGGTATTACCCGGAAGATGCCTCACAAACATTGCATGTGTTAAAAGCATTAACCGGCCAGGAATTGGGTAAACGCTGGTTTGACTGGTTTGTGTGGCTAAACGCCAACCCAATCGAGTCTTTTCCTAAAAATGAACTCTACATAGAAGCGATTTTTAATCGCCTGGACCCGGCATTTAAAGTGTTCTTTTACCCAGACATTGAACGCCGTATCTATTTAGGTGAAATCACCTGGGGTGGCGTACGCAAAGATGGTATCCCCGCATTAACCAACCCAAAACTTATTGATGCTGAGCAGGCAGATTATTTAACTGATAAAGAATTAGTCTTTGGTATTTCAATTAACGGAGACACACGTGCCTACCCGCAGAGCATTATGGACTGGCATGAAATGTTCAACGATGTGATTGGCGGCGTACCTGTATCACTGGCTTATTGCACACTATGTAATGCAGGCATTTTATATAAAACCAAACTCGAAAACAGAAAGTCACCATTTATTTTTGGTTCCTCAGGGTTTTTATACCGCTCCAATAAACTAATGTATGACCAGGAAACACATACGCTGTGGAATCAATTCAGTGGCAAACCAGTGGTTGGCCCACTGACAAACAGCGACATCGAACTGGAAGTATTGCCGGTCGTCTTAACAAGCTGGAAAGAATGGAAAGCACAACACCCAGATACCAAAGTATTGGATATAAACACTGGCTTTGATCGTGACTACGCGCCATGGACAGCTTATGGCAGCTATTATATTAGCGATGAATTAATGTTCCCTGCCCACGTAGGTGACAACCGCTTGCACCCTAAAGAACGCGTGTTTGGTTTACGCATAAGTGGTGCACACAAAGCGTGGCCATTGTCTTCATTCAGCCCACCAAAAGCCATCAACGATCATGTCGGCATTATTCCCATTGTCATTATAGGAGATGCAGACACACACACGGTCAGAGCATACCGATCAGAAGGAAAACAATTCACTTTAAATGAAAATGGACAACTGATGGAAAACAGCCAGGTATGGACTATTAACGAAAATGAATTAACAGGCCCGAATAATGAAAACTTGAAAAGACTGCCCGGACATATTGCCTATTGGTTTGCCTGGAATGGTTACTTCCCAGAATCGTTATCCGAATAAAGGGTACGGACACCTTTTATTAAAAAATTTCATCAAATGAAAATCAATCGAGTCTGACTCTATTAACTCAGCATTATTTCATTGATTGCGTTGTTTTCTTCATGCCAATTGCTCTAATTAAAAGATAGATTACACAGCTTGAAAAAAACAATAGAATGAAAACATACTCAAATGGCTTCTCAAAAAAACATGCTTCCATAACCTGGCCCTGTCTGCCCAATGAGATACAAGGCAAGACTTGTCCATTGGATGAAAAAAAGCTTTCAACAACCAAGAAAGCAAGCAATAACCCAAGCAGGAGATACAAATATGATTTTATATAAAGCTTGCGCATTGAATACCTATTCAGGAAATCAATAGAGTCGGACCCTTTTGATTCTCTCCATTTAATTAATCGTTACTCTGTTTTATCTATTTTTAATGTATTCAAATTTATAGCTGACCCTAGAATCACTAAAAAGACTATGTCTAGGCATACTCGATGCAGATGATATTTTATGACTCAAAACAACAATATCACCTACATTGACTTCGCTTTCATCATAGACAGTTAACATACTATCGTGGTCATCGTTAATAAATATAACTTGATGACATTTCTCTTCAAAACATTTTTCATACACTTTTAGCACTTTATATTCTACAAATACAGTTTCACGCTTATTAAATAGATATTGCTGAATTAATATTGCTATCAAAATAAATATTACAGCTAATATAGGGCGTTTAATCACTTTTTACCAAAATTAATTTTCCATATATGAATCAATCGAGTCTGACCCTATTGATTACCTTAAGCCAGACACATATGTTTAATTAGAGTCTGACCCTTTTGATTCTTTAAGTTTGTCACCAAAGTGAATTATTAGATTTGTAATAGAAAAATAAAAAAAAACAAAAAAAACAACATATATTCCAGGCAACACGTTATCAAGTAAAAGATAAATATGCAAAATAAAAAGCAGAGCAAATACTAACCAAAAGATTGAAAAACGATTAGCGATAGTTATATTGCTACGCTGATCGAATACATATAAAAAAAAGGCAGCTAATAATGAACACAATAGCAGTGCTTTAGACAATATGTTATTTGATATCGCGAAAACAGTAATAGCAATAAAGGCCGGTATCATATTCCTCAACCAAATTAGTTGCCTTTGAGCTGCTTTGTTTTTGCTCACAAATTATTACCAATAATTTTCATTACTATAAAAATTTTACTCTGACGTTTTATAATCAATTGCGTAATTAATTATATCAAAACCTACACTTACAGCACGACCACCAGGACTGTTATTAGTTGCCTCCAGTATTGAACTGGTTGCTGACTCTGTTGCTATATCTAAGATGCTATGCGAAAAATGAGTACCGTCAAAATCGTTGCCATAAACTTTGTCAACTATCGTTACAGCTCCATTAGCGCTTATCGATACACCACTTAATACAAAAGCAAATCCTTGCCCTCCTGGCAAAGACATAAAAAAAGTTGAACCAGCAGCAGAAGCATTTGATATATTGATGAATTCTTGTCTTATATATTCTTCTGTTGTCAATGGAATAGGACTTGTAATTTTACCTTTATCAACACCCATATGCGCATTCAAGTCATCATCTGGCAATGCCGATCGTTGCCCATTTTTAGGATATCTTTCTCTACCAACTTGATTATACAGATATTGAATAATTGCCGTCCTCGCACCATTAGCAAACTTCCCGCCCGTTAGCACTGATGTTGTGCCTGCCACACTCGCCGCCGCAACCGCACCAGCAACTGGTTTGCTGTTAGTTAATTTTTCAATATAACCAGAAAAACTTTTCCCAATTGCAGAACTTGCGAACCCTTGAGTGAATTTACCTCCTTGTAGTTCTGCTGTTACACCACCTACAGTTCCATGTGCAACTACTGCCCTGATTGGTACGGGATCAGCACCCGCGATTGAAATACCTGATCCTTGCTGAAAATATCCATTTCGATTACCTATTATTTCAGATACCTGTATCGTTCCAAACGCAATCGCACCCGCTTTTAAACTTGCCGTGATACTTCCAGTGGCCGCATAGGTCGATGCGGCCGCATAAGCCACACATGTATATGGATTAGTACATGCTGCCGCTTGTGCAATTGTTGCTGTAAGTGGATTACTATTGATAGCATTTAACACTGTGCCCTGTATGCTCAATGCAGCACCTGCAACAACTCTAACTGCACTCGACACCGCTTTGCTTATTGACTTAACAACACTCTTAAATCCTTTAGTGAGACTCTTACCTACTTTCTTCAGTTTCTTAACAAAGAACCCACTAGGATCGGTGTAACTGAGCGGATTATTTTGCACATAGGTGTAACGATTTAAACTTTGATAGTTTTTCGGTTGTTGTATGAACGGGTCAGCACTTAAGAACCTCCCCAGTTGTGGATCGTATACACGCCCATTCATATGAATGAGACCCACACTGTCTAACTGTTCATGCCCGGTGTACCCACGGGTGATGCTAGAGGTGATGGTACTGATGGCATCATTCCAGTTACTTTGTCTTCGTTGACCAAAGGCATCAAACGATAAACGTTCAGTAATGTTTTGATTGGCATCGGTGATGACATCCACACTGCCCAAGTGATCACGATGCAAGAACTGGGTTTGATCACTTTGGTAGTTGTAGGTGTTATGGATGGCAATCACTTGCCCACCCGCGCGTATGTAATGTTTGTGATCGATGTTGCTGCCGACCTGTACTTTTTCATACAGGCTGCCGATGTAGGTAGTGGTCTTCACCGTACTACTGTCACTCGCCACTTGCTGGTAGCGGGCACGGTCTGGGCCATAGTCAAAGCTGACAATATTACTACCCTTAGTGATTTGGGTCGGCTTGTTGTAACTTGACCAGGCCATGGTACGACCATTCCCGGTTTGCATATTGCCATTGTTGTCATAGGTATACGTGGCATTGATCAAGCCCGTGGTACTGGTCACTGCATGCGGGCCAGCATTGTTACCATACAAGTAATTCCCCACATCCGACTTGTTAGTAATGTTGCCCATGGCATCGTAGGTAAAGGTTTTAGTGCCTACTCCTACCACGGTCGCACTGGTTAAGCGATTTAGATTGTCGTAAAGGAAGTTCTCAGTTTTGCTTTGCAAATCATCTTTGCGTTGGGTGAGATTACCTAGGGTGTCGTAGGTGTAAGTAATGTCTTGAACTTGAACTCCACCACCATAGCTGTTGATATCAAATAATCTTCCTGAGTTATTTTCATAGTCTTTGGCTGTGATTACACCACCCACAGTAGACATAGTCACATTGCCAAACTCATCGGTGGCAAGGGCTTTCCAATACTCAGTGGTTGGCGTGGTGGCATTCACCACTTTCTCCAAATAACCCAAGGTGGTGTAGGTGTGTTTGACTTTAAACCCTGTTGGGTACGTGATCTCATCTACACGCCCCACACTGTCGTACGTTGTACTCGTTGTGTAAACAATCGAGTTAATCGTGGCACTGGAACTGCTGGGTCGTCCTGAACTGTCATAACTTTCGGTACGGCTATAGCCACCATAGTGCACCACACTGGCCAACTTGCCGATGCCTTTGGTGGCCGTGTCGTAATTCCAGGTCGTGGTACCTTCGGGTTCGGTTCGGGTTTTTAACCGCCCCAACACATCATAGGTCATGGTAGTGGTTTGACTGTTGGCATTGGTTTGACTCAGGAGTTCACCTAACACGTTGTAGGTGTAACTCCACTGCCCCATGTCGGGGTCATCCATGCTGGTTTTAAAGC
>JANQKJ010000048.1 GCA_028281205.1 Gammaproteobacteria bacterium | reverse complement strand
CCGGCCCAAAGGAATTTCACCTGATGACGTAAGTAAAGTAATTACTCACGCATGTTCATATTTAGGTATGGCCTATGATGTTAGGCAGTTGCTGGATCTAGCACGTTTCTTGATTCCCTGGTGGACACTGATCCCACGCCGATGGCACTCCAGCTTATTTGAGCATAATGCGCAAAATCATACCAAAGTGGTTTGCTCAACAATGATTGCTAGTTCCTTTGCATCGGTTCGTTTTCCTGTGTTGCCTTTGATCTTTCAAAATGAGAATAAAAAATTCACTTTAAAAGAACGCAATTTGCGTTTAATTACGCCGCGTGATTTTGATTATTCACCTTACTTTGAAATTATTAAGTATCCGTTACTGGGCAAAGATGATCTTGGTTTTTATCGCAAACTTCCATGGGACGAATCTGGCATTATCGCTGAAGATGTGCAGAAATATTTAGATGCACATGATGTGTTGCATATCTCAGAAGAGTCGCTTAATTAAATGCATATAGATTTAAATTTTCAATAAAGGCAGGTAAAAGAATGCAGACAATTTTAATTGAATTATTGTTATTGGTCTTGCTGGTTGGTGTCGTCTCTTATTTGATTTATTTAAATCTAAATGTAATTGGTTTGTTTGTTTCTATTACTACCACAATAGTGGTTTATAGCTTTATCTCTAGTATTCCATTCTTGTTTAAGTTGGTGTTGTGGCTTGTTTTGCTGGCCGCAGTGTTAATTACCTTTGTGCCAGCAATGCGTAAACAAATGTTGACATTGAAAATCATGCATGCTTTTCGCAAAGTACTGCCACCAATTTCCGATACTGAGAGAGAAGCACTTGAAGCAGGCACTACCTGGTGGGAGGCTGAATTATTTTCCGGTAATCCCGATTGGCGCTTTTTGCGCGATACACCTGCGGCGAAATTAACTGAGGATGAACAGGCATTTTTGGATGGTCCAGTAGAACAGTTGTGCACAATGCTGGATGACTGGAAAATTACTAATGAAGATTTTGATCTCTCACCTGAAGCTTGGCAGTTCATAAAAGACAATAAATTCTTCGGCATGATTATTCCCGAAGAATATGGAGGCTTGGAGTATTCTGCTTATGCGCATTCATGTGTGGTTATGAAAGTCGCGAGTCGTTCGATTGCTGCAGGTGTGACGGTTATGGTGCCCAACTCATTAGGGCCGGGTAAATTATTACTAGAGTATGGCACCCAAGAGCAGCGTGATTATTACTTACCGCGTCTTGCTCAAGGTAAAGAAGTCCCATGTTTTGCTTTAACAGGCCCGCAAGCAGGCTCAGATGCGGGCAGCATGCCTGATCGAGGTATTGTTTGTTACCAAGAGTTTCAAGGTGAAGAAACCCTAGGCATGCGAGTGACCTGGAATAAGCGCTACATCACGCTTGCTCCGGTTGCTACATTGTTGGGGTTAGCGTTTGTATTGCTAGATCCAGAGCATATTTTGGGTGATGAAGAGAATCTCGGTATTACTCTGGCACTAATACCGGCAGATACTGAAGGTGTTGTGATTGGTAATCGTCACATGCCATTGAATGTGCCTTTTATGAATGGCCCAACTCAGGGTGACGATGTATTTATACCCATGGACTGGGTAATCGGCGGGCAGGCGCAGGTTGGTAAAGGCTGGAAAATGCTAATGGAGTCGTTAGCTGATGGACGTGCGATTTCACTGCCAGCTTTAGCTACATCAGCAGCAAAATTTGCCAGTAGAAATACCGGTGCCTATGCGCGTGTGCGCACACAATTCAAAATGCCTATCGGTGAGTTTGAAGGAGTGGCTGAAGTATTAGGCCGTATAGGTGGTAATACCTATATGATGGATGCTGCGCGCACTGTAACAGCTGCAGCTTTGGATCAGGGTTCAAAACCTTCAGTAGCTTCAGCCATTGTTAAATATCATTTAACCGAACGTATGCGTCAGGTAGTGGATGATGCCATGGATATTCATGGGGGTTCGGGAATTTGTATTGGGCCTCGCAATAATATTGCGCGTATTTACAAAGCAGTACCAATCGCTATTACTGTTGAGGGCGCGAACATACTCACACGCAGTATGATTATTTTTGGCCAAGGAGCCGTGCGTTGCCACCCTTGGTTGTATAAAGAAATGGAAGCGTTAGCTGAACCAAATGAAGATATTGCTCTGGAAAAATTTGATGATGCTTTTTGGAATCATGTAGCTCATGTCATTAAAAATGTTGGACGCAGTATCTTTTTAGGGTTGACTAAAGCACATTGGGTAGAAGCGCCGTTTAATACTTCTGTCGCAGCGCATTACAAACGTTTAACACGGTTGTCAGCTAATTTTGCTTTAGTTGCAGATGTAGCGTTAACAAAATTTGGTGGCTCAATAAAACGACGTGAACATGTTTCCGCGCGTTTAGGTGATATGTTGAGTTACTTATATCTTTCTTCTGTTGTATTAAAGCACTTCCGCGATCGTGGTGAGCCGGATCAGGAAATCATTTTTGTTGACTGGGCGATGCGCGAATGTGGCCGAGGATTTCATTTAGCTTTACAAGAGTTATTGTATAATTTCCCGGGCAAAGTATTGAATAAGATCTTGCATCTGGTTATTTACCCGTTGGGTAAGCCACAAATCCCGCGTAAAGACACATTGCATGATGATATATCGAGTTTATTGCTGGATGATTTAACTATGCGAGATGCTTTAACTGACGATATTTTTGTACCTAAAGATCCTGATGAATCTTTGCTGTGGTTGGAAGACGCATTACAGCAAGTAATTAAGGCAGCGCCTTTAGAGTCATTAGTCAAACGCGCTAAACGTTTAGGTAATATTAAGAAATTTGATTTAGATTTGGCCGTATCATGCGGTGTGATTAATGAATCTGAAGCGGATGTTATCCGTAATGCGCAACTTGCAAGGTTAAAAGTGTTTGCTGTTGATGATTTTAGCCCTGAATATTGGCGCGGGAGAAATCAGGCATGAGCGCTAAAACAGTTTATGTCGTAGACGCATTACGTAGTCCAATATTAAAAGCGCGTGGGCGGCCGGGGCCGTTTACTGCTTCAGATATGGCGGTAGCGACAGCAAGAGCACTATTAAATCGCCAACCTGATATTACTAATAATATTGACGAAATCATTCTTGGTTGTGTCATGCCACGCGCGGATGAAGCAAACATTGCGCGCTTAGTGGGGCTGCGCTTGGACTTACCGCAAACCATTCCTGCATGGACTGTGCAAAGAAATTGTGCTTCAGGCATGCAGGCATTAGATTCTGCAGTGAGTCAAATACAACTCGGTCGTTCCAATCTGGTACTGGCGGGAGGGGTCGAAGCAATGAGTCATGCACCGTTATTATTTAAGGAACAGTATGTGCATTGGCTGGCAGATTTGGCAAAAGCAAAATCACTTACTCAAAAACTGCAAGTTATTAAAAAATTCCGACCGGGATTATTAAAACCTATTATTGGTTTGCTATGTGGTTTAACTGATCCCACAGTAAATATGTCCATGGGACAAACCGCCGAAAAAATTGCTCACCGTTTTGATATATCCAGACCAGCAATGGATGAGTTTGCAGTCAATAGCCACCTGCAATTAGTGCAAGCGCAACAAGATAATGTATTTCAACATGAAATTGAACCGCTTTATGACATACAAGGCAATTTGTATGAGATAGATGATGGTGTGCGCCCAGACTCAAGTATGGAAAAGCTAGCCAAACTCAAAGCAGTATTTGATAAACCTTATGGCAAAGTGACAGCAGGTAACAGTGCACAAATCAGTGATGGTGCGGCATGGTTGCTATTAGCCTCGGAAAAAGCAGTAAAGAAATATCAGTTACAAGCAATAGCAACACTTTCACCCGCTTATTGGGCCGGCCTTGATCCCTCGCAGATGGGTTTGGGGCCGGTACATGCAACTGACGCGTTACTTAAAAAACATAAATTAAAAATTAATGATATCGATTATTGGGAGTTGAATGAGGCTTTTGCTGGGCAAGTGCTTGCATGTCTGGCTGCGTTTGCGGATGCAGATTATTGTAAGCAGATGCTCAATACCAGACAAGCATGGGGTGAGATTCCACTTGAGAAGTTAAATATTCATGGTGGGGCTGTCGCTTGCGGTCATCCGGTAGGAATGACGGGTGCCAGAATTGTATTGCATATGATTCATATCCTAAAACAAAATCATGCGCAGCGAGGGGTTGCGACTTTATGCATTGGTGGCGGACAAGGTGGCGCCATGATGGTGGAGGCGGTGGAATGAAGCAAAATAATAATTGTCTTCACTGGGATACACGCAAAGATGATAACAACATTATTTGGTTGGCTTTGGATAAAGCTGACAGTAGTACTAATGTATTGAGTAAAGCCGTTCTTGAAGAATTAAAACAAATTATTGAGGGCTTTCAGTCTGAAGATGCTACCGGACTTATTATTCATTCAAATAAAAGTAATGGATTTTTAGCCGGTGCAGATATCACAGAATTTACTCAGCTTGAAACATCACAGGCGGCATTTGAAAAATTACGTTTTGGACAAAACGTTTTTACACTTATTGAGCAATTACCTTTCCCCACATTAGCACTTATTCATGGTTTCTGTTTGGGCGGAGGCTTAGAGCTGGCATTGGCATGCACTTATCGTGTGGCAGAGAGTTCACCAAAGTGTAAATTGGGTTTGCCTGAAGTGCGTTTAGGCATTCATCCTGGTTATGGTGGTGCTGTTAGGTTGCCAGAATTGATTGGTGATTTGCCTGCTTTGCAGTTAATGCTTGCAGGAAGAGTTATTGTCGCTAAGCAAGCAAAAAAATATGGCATGGTTGATGCCGTTGTGCCCAAGCGGCAAATGATGACGACAGCAGTTGCGCTAATTAAAAAAGCTAAGCCAAAACAACAAGCAAAATTTATTAATACACTTCCAGCTTACCCAGTGCTACGTCAGATAACTGCGTGGGTAATGCGCAAGCAAGTTGAAAAGAAAGTGTCACCTGACCATTATCCTGCGCCGTATAAATTAATTGATTGTTGGCAACGTTTTTCAACCAATCGCACCGAGAGATTTATTCAAGAAGCTAATTCAGTGACAGACTTGTTTGCAAACTCTGCCGGCACAAAAGAACTGGTGCGTGTTTTCATGCTGCAAGAACGCATGAAGTCGTTAGCAAAAAATAGCACTTTTGAAGCAAAATATGTGCATGTAGTAGGTGCGGGTATTATGGGTGGTGATATTGCTGCCTGGTGTGCTATGCAAGGATTTCACGTCACCTTGCAAGATCGTGAACCTAAGTATATAGCACCTGCAATTAAGCGCGCGCATCAGCTATTTGACAAAAAAATCCGCGATCAACATTTATGCACTGCAACTAAAGATCGACTCATGCCTGATCATGCCGGCATGGGTGTGAGTAAAGCCGACGTAGTGATTGAAGCAATCTATGAAAATCTTGAGGCAAAACAGGCCCTGTATGCACAAATAGAACCTAAAATAGCTGAGCACACTATTCTTGCCACTAACACCTCAAGTCTGCCTTTAGAAGTTCTGTCTGATAAGCTGCAAGATCCCAGCCGCTTGGTTGGCCTACATTTTTTTAATCCAGTGGCAAAAATGCAGTTAGTTGAAATTATTTTTGCCCAACATACTAGTCAACAAGTACAGGATAACGCAGCAAGTTTCGTTAAAAACATAAATCGTCTACCACTGCCAGTTAAATCATCGCCCGGATTTTTAGTTAACCGAATTTTAATGCCATATATTATGGAAGCCATCATTATGGTTGATGAGGGTATTGCTCCAGAGGCAATCGATCACGCAGCCGTTACATTTGGTATGCCGATGGGACCAATTGAATTAGCCGATGTTGTGGGTTTGGATATATGTAGTCATGTGGGGACAGTATTAGTTGAAGCTTTTGATTTACCTGTGTCCGAGCGTTTACAACATAAAATAGATCAAGGTGAGTTAGGAAGAAAAACAGGCCAAGGTTTTTATTTGTGGAATAAAGGCAAAGCAGTTAAAGATAAAAAACGTCAAACCTCGGTAGACAAAAACATTCAGGACCGTTTGGTATTAAGTTTACTCAATGAAACAGTTAAATGTCTTGAGGAAGAATTAGTTGAGGATGCGGATCTGATGGATGCAGGAGTAATTTTTGGCACTGGCTTTGCGCCATTTAGAGGGGGCCCTATCAAGCATGCTAAAACAGTAGGACCGATGTCGCTACGAGATCGTTTAAATGAATTGCAAGCAAAATATGGTGAGCGATTTAAAGCCTCAGCTGGTTGGGGTGAGATTCAATGAGTGACGACACAAGGCCTTCTTGTTATATCGATGACTCTTTTACCTTAGCAGCAGTATTTAACGAACGCGTTAATCAGACGCCAGAAAAAACCGCCTATACGGAGTTTAACCCTGCTACCCAGCAGTGGGAGCAATACTCCTGGTTGCAGATGAGAGAGCTTGCTAGCAGTGTGCAGCAATGGCTGAAGCAACAAGGTCTTGAAGTCGGTGATAGGGTCGCACTTATGTTGCCTAATGGTGTGATGTGGGTAGCTATCGATCAGGCGGCAGCCGGTTTAGGAATTATTACTGTGCCGTTATATCCAAATGACCGTGAGGATAATGTTCACTATATTTTGCAAAAAACAGATTGCCGTGTGTTATTCATTGATAGTGAAGAGCAGGCGCAATTAAGTAAAAATTTTATTTCTGAAATTGAATCATTAAAAGTTATCGCTTCAATCCATAAGCTTGATGATCAAATACCAGACTTAATTCCAGAATTAGAAAATATTCAACAGGTCGAATTTACAAGCAGTGCATGTGATTGCCAGCAACCAGTAACAATAGTATTTACTTCAGGCACTACGGGGCGTCCTAAAGGTGTTGTGTTAACTCATCGCAACTTGTTGGCTAATGCTGCCGGTGCAGGAAGAGCTGTCCCAGTGGATGCGACTGATTGCTTATTATCATTTCTTCCTTTGTCACATACTTTCGAGCGAACCACAGGATATTATGCGCCAATGTTGCATGGGGCTGAGATTGTCTATACGCGCTCAATAGAACAGCTGGCAGAAGATTTGCAAATTATTAAACCCACGATTTTAATTTCCGTGCCGCGTATTTATGAACGTGTGTTCGCAAAAATTAATGATCAAGTGCAACAAAAATCTAAGTTTGCACAAACATTATTTAAACATGCGCATCAAATTGGATATCAAAAGTTTTGCTATCGGCAGGGAATGGCAAGCTGGTCGTGTAAATTTTTAATTTTCCCATTGCTAGATTTGTTGGTGGCAAAAAAAATCCGAGCACGCTTAGGTGGCAGGCTAAAGTTTGCAGTGGCGGGCGGTGCTGCTTTTGCTAAAAACCTGAATGCTTTTTTTGTTGGCATGGGTATTAATGTTGTTCAAGGGTATGGTATGACTGAGAGTTCGCCAGTAATTTCAACCAATCGTGTGGATAACAATATTATTGGTAGCGTGGGCATAGCTTTAGATAATGTCGAGGTAAAGTTATCTGATGTGGAAGAATTGATGGTGCGTGGTGACTCCATCATGCAAGGCTACTGGGATAATGAGCAAGCCACCAAGGAAGTGCTGACTGAAGATGGTTGGTTGCATACAGGTGATATAGCACGCATCGAAAATGAAATTATTTATATCACTGGACGGGTAAAAGATATTATTGTGCTGTCAAATGGAGAAAAAATACCGCCAGCTGATGTAGAGCATGCCGTGTGTGCCGATCCATTATTTGATCAGGCAATAGTAATAGGAGAGCGTAGACCGTTTTTATCGGCCATTGTTGTTTTGAATAAAGAACAGTGTAAGTTGCAGAGAATTAACTTAAGCAATATTAACAGTGAAGATGTGAAAGCAGAATTGTTGCAACGTATTAGTCGGCATATGTCAGAATTCCCTGGCTACGCCCAAGTATATAAAATTACTGCTACTTTGGATGAGTGGAATATTGAAAATGGCTTGTTAACTCCAACGTTGAAAATAAAACGTGAAAAAGTAAAAGAGTTATTTAAGGTTCAAATTGATCAAATGTATGCAGGACACTAACTTTAAACGAAAAGGCAAGAATATTTTTTATAACAATTTAATTTTCACTGAATTGTGTTTGTGTGATGTCACCTTCGGTGTCGATATCGACAGTTGAAACATTGGGTAATTTCTTGAGAATATAAGCCGCCATTAATGTTGCCATCTTTTCACTTTGAGTATGCACGCTCGTTAGTATGCGGTCGGCTGCAATTTGACAGCGTTGAATGTTGCTAGGGTTTTCTACCCATTCGCGACTCATTTGCCAGCCGCTATCCATATCAATATCCATTTTGTTAAAGAACTCTTCAGCTTCAACTAGCATATAATCAGGTACTTCAATAGGAATAGTTTTTTCATCAATAATGACTTTGAGTATCATGTTGGCAATCCATGGCTAAAAACTCATTATAACGGACACAAATATATCGTGCTTATTCGACTGAAAAACGTACTAGGTCCTCAACAGCTTGCCAAAGTACAAGCGTTGTTAAGCGATGCACAATTTGTTGATGGCAAGCTGAGTGCAGGTATAGTGGCTGCACAAGTAAAGCATAATCAAGAACTGGCTGCTGCAGATCCAAGTATTCAGGCTTTGAATGAAATTGTGATGGGTAATCTGGTGCGACATAAAACTTATCAACGTGCGGCGTTACCAATAAAAATTGCCAGCCCTTTTTACGCTTGTTACTTGCAAGGCATGCAATATGGGGAGCATATTGATGATCCTGTTATGGGTGCCCCAGAGTCTGAGTTACGTTATCGTTCAGATTTAGCTATCACTATTTTTCTTAATCCACCTCAAGATTACCAAGGTGGAGAGTTGGTAATTGATACTCAATTTGGTGAACAGAAAATAAAATATGATGCGGGTGATGCAGTGTTGTATCCCGCTACAACACGTCATCGTGTTGCTGAAGTTACTCAAGGTAAACGTTTGGTTGCTGTTACATGGGTTCAAAGTATGATTAAGGATACGGAGCAACGTGCATTGCTGTACCAGTTAAGTTGCGCGCGCGAAAAATTATTACGTAAACAGCCTGACGAACAACATACTAAGCAAGTTGATCTGGTTTATGTCAATTTAGTGCGCAGGTGGAGTGAAATTTAATATTATGGACTTGAAACCACTGATTAGAAACATACGCGACTTCCCCAAGCCTGGCATTGTGTTTAGAGATGTCACAACCTTGTTGCGCGATCATAAAGGACTTAGTTATGTCATTGATCAGTTTTCACTTCAGTATGCTAACCAAAATATTGATTATGTTGTTGCTATTGAGTCACGCGGGTTTATTTTAGGGTCGCCACTTGCTTATCACATCGGAGCTGGATTTATTCCCGTGAGAAAGCCAGGCAAGCTCCCAGCAGATGTGCATGTCGTTGAATATGAGCTTGAATATGGCACCGACAGCTTGGAAATTCACCGCGATGCATTGAAACCAGGCAGTAAAGTATTGATAGTCGATGATTTGATTGCCACTGGAGGCACTGCGGCAGCAACCGCTAAGTTGTTGCAAGAGCTTGAGTGTGAGTTGCTCGGCTTTGCTTTTATTATTGAATTAGTGGAATTGGCGGGCAGGAGTAAACTGCCAGATGTACCTGTCTGCTCAATCGTACAGTATTAATGCGATTAAATAATATTGTGAATTTACTCGCAAAAAATCCTTCAATGTGTCGCTAGTATTAACTACAGAACAATCAAAGTAGCAGAAAAAACATGAAGGAATTGTCGAAAAACAACAGACTCAGCGATAAAGAACGTCGTGACTTTAGTTCTGACCAGTCATTAGCCTCTGATTCCCTTGAGAGGAGGAAAAGGCCTGATCGTCGTATGGGTGGTATGGATGTACAAGTGGTTGATGTTTCAGAAACTGCCTTTATGGATTTTGTTGACGAGTTCAAGTCAAAGAAATAAATCGTATTACTTTATTTAATCTGTCCTTCGAGTAAACTCGGCACAATAATTTCACTATGTTTACATAGTATATTCCACTGCGTTGGTGCTAGTGGAAATACTTTAAGCAGCAATTACTGTTACTTATTTATTTCTGCTTAAGCAATAGTTACTAAAAGCCTGCCGATCTAATATCGTCTAGATTAGGTGGAGTGTCTGCAGAGCTATTGTCATCATTGATACCTGATGAATTGCTACCTGCTGTATCTGCATCTGTTGATTGCAAATACTTTTCTTCCACATGATCAACAGGATTACTCATTGTTATTTGATCGTCTTTAGACATGATGTTATCTCCCACACACATGAATTTTCATGTGCGAAAATTCTAGCTAAGCTATATGACATTAAGCTTAAATTTCATTAAATTTATCGTGGTGAAGTTCACAAAACCATGTCTCTAGGTAATAGATAGCTAACGTAAACTTAGTCTAGTCGCTTGTCTTATAAATCAGTTTACAAGCTAGATGCATACGAAGAATAAAATATCTCGCGCACAAAAAAGCCGCGCAATGCGCGGCTTTCAGAAAACATACAAAACTACAGTGAATTAGCGATGTGAGCCTTTTTCAGTATGTGCTTCGTCAACTACTTCCATAGCAATTTTTGAATATTCTTGGCGATAACCGTCCAGCTCGGCACCTGATTCTGGAGTAAAGTACTCTTCTGCTGTAATGCCGTGGGCACGATCCATTTCAATGAACTTTTTCTGCATTTCCAGCATTTTTTTAATTTTGTCTTGCTTAGAGCTCATGGGTCCTCCGAGAGCAATTAAAAATTGATGATTTAATGATAGCTATATGCTACTGGTCTTTCTGTATCCCTATCGAGATGCGATAGCTGACGCAGTTCTAATTATTTGCTAAAGCGTAAGTGAGGCAGTGGAGACAAGGCAAAAATGGATGAACACGAGGCGTTTACATAAAAAGTAAATAACGAGTGTGAGGCCATTTTTAACGCAGTATCCACAACGCAACTAGCTTTAGTAGCCGCCCTTGCGACGGCTCTCAGGAAGCCCGCCTATTCTTCCACCCTGTTTACTGGGGTCGCCTGGGAATAAGTCATAGAGTGTTTTTGCATTGACGCTTTTGTCACCCCATTGCTTGCTCATGGCTTTTACCATATTGCGGGTATTTGGTTGGTTGCCGGCATTGTTGATAAATTCATCACGTAAGTAGTTGACCACATCCCAATGTTTGTCAGTTAGCTCAACACCTTCTTCCTTAGCAATCACCTCGGCCAGTGCTTCTGACCAGTCTTCAATATTGACTAAAAATCCGCTAGCTGTGGTTTCGATTGTTTTTCCGTCCACTTCAAGTGCCATATGTATTCTCCTAACTACTTAAGAAAGCTAAAAAACCGTAAATTTATGTAGAAAATTTTAGGGCGTTATTTTTCCTGGGTCTCATTGGCGGCGTCAATACCCTTATGAGGTAGAAATAGTCCACAACCAACACTACGCCCTTCACCTATGCCTTGTTG
>JANQKJ010000047.1 GCA_028281205.1 Gammaproteobacteria bacterium | reverse complement strand
ACTTTATTTGCCGGGGGACGTCTGCGTGCCGAAGTCGATGCAGCAAAAGCGCGTATGCTTAGTCAAGCAAACAGTTATGCGAATAATGTTCTACAAGCTATTCGTGAAGTTGAGGATGCTTTAATTCAAAATGAAAAATTAAATGAACGATTAACTAAAGTCAACCAACAAGTAACTGAAGCACGTTTAGCCGAAGCACTATCGCGCGACCGTTATGCTCGAGGTGTAGAAAGCTTATTAATCGTTTTAGAAACCGAACGCCGCCGTCAAGAAGCAGAAGACTCTCTTTTGCAAGTACAACAAAATTATTGGAATGCACGAGTAGATTTACATCTGGCTCTAGGTGGAAATTGGTTAGCTGAAGAATATGAGTACATCGCAGCCAAAAATCTTGTTGAGCAATAGTAAATGAAGAAAATATCTCCCGCTTTTCACTGGATAATACAACCTCTACTAGTCATTGGAATCTTAGTGTTTGGTTTTATCGGCGCTAGTGGACCTTCTATGTTCAAAGAGGTGCCCCAAAAAGTGGAACGTCAGACCTACGCTCCCTTAGTACGCATATTTGAAACTGAAATAACCAGTGATCAGGTCATTGTTGAAGGTAACGGTACACTAGAAGCACGCACACGAATAAATCTTGTTCCACAAGTGGGCGGGAGAATTATTCACATACATCCTAATTTGCGTGCTGGTGGTACATTTAAAAGCAATGAAACATTAATTGAAATTGAACCCATCGATTACGAGTTAGCAGTAACAAGAATCGAAGCAGAAGTCGCAGCAGCTCAAACTGCTCTTGAATTAGAAAGAGCTGAAGCGGAAGCTGCACGTGAAGAATGGCTTGCATTAAACCCAAATAAAAAAGTGCCTACATTAGTTGGACGAGAGCCACAAATAGCCGAAGCGTATGCTCAAGTTAAAGCAGCTAAAGCTCGCTTAACACAGGCCGAGCTTGATCTAAAGCGCACACGTATCAAATTACCATTTGATGGTCGCGTTGTATCTGCCACAGTTGATGTTGGAGAAGTTATTTCTGCTAATCAGCAAGTTGGTATCGTCTACAGTAGTGAACGCTTTGAAATTCCTATTCCTCTTGAAGTAAACCAACTTGCATGGATTGAATTACCTAATGAAACTAAAGGTACATCAGGAAGCCCAGTGAAGATTCATGTCAATGTTGGTAATAAACTATATAACTTACCAGGTGAAGTGATCCGTATAGAAAGCGAGCTGGAAGAATTATCGCGTTTTGCACGTGTAATTGTATTGTTATTACCCGAGAATATACCGGAATCTTTGAAAGAAAAAATAATCCCTGGATTATTCGTTGACGTATCCATACAAAGCCAAAAACTTTCACAAGTAACTTCAATACCATTAACGTCATTACGTCAGGAAAATATTATTTGGACAGTAGATAACAATAATCGCCTGCGGCTCATCAAACCGGAAATTATTTACCGGTCTAATAAAGAAATATTACTACGTGATCTTGCAAATGACACTAAAGTTATCATAAGCAATCTAGAAGTTGTGACTGAAGGAATGGAAGTAAGAATTTCCAAAGATTCTTAATCAATAGATGAATACCAATCAGGAAAATTCACGAAATATATTTACATGGTTCGCGCGCAATCATGTTGCTGCCAATTTACTTATGGCATCTTTAATCATTGGTGGTCTTGTTACCGCATTAACAATGACAGTCGAAATTTTTCCAGAAATAGACCCGCGCACGATTAGCGTCACAGTTCCCTATCCTGGCTCCACTCCTGACGAAGTCGAAGAAAGCATTAATCGACGTGTTGAAGAGGCGGTTACCGGAATCGAAGGAGTCAAAAAAGTCCGTTCTGTTGCTGCCGAAGGTGCCGGTACAATCACTGCTGAACTTGAAGATAATGTCGACGACCGTGAAGTACTCGATGATGTGAAATCAGCAGTTGAACAAATTCAAAATTTTCCCCCTGAAGATGCTGATGATGAAGAAATTGTTGATACAAGTTCTACCCAGCCAGTTATTACTATTGCATTATATGGCGATACATCGGAACGCACGTTGCGTGAACTCGCATTTCGAGTACGGGATGATTTAACAGCATTAGATGGTATTTCTATCGTGAATGTCTCTGGTGTGCGGGATTATGAAATTGGTGTTGAAGTCAGCGAAAAGTCCTTACGTAAATATAATCTAACTTTTCGAGAAGTTGCTGATGCTGTACGTCAGTTTTCTATAAATTTACCTGGTGGAACTATTCGCTCCGAAGCAGGAGAGATTTTATTACGCACAGATCATCAAGCTTATAATCAGCAGGACTTTGAACAAATTATTTTACGTACCAATTCGGATGGCACGATATTAAAACTTGCAGACGTAGCAACGATTAACGATGGGTTTGAATCGGTAGATGAATTAAGTTTATTTAACGGTAAGTCAGCTTCTTTTGTAGATATATTACAAGTAGGTGATCAACAAGTATTAGATATTGAAGAAAAAGTCAAAAACTATGTAGAAAATATAATTTTACCTAATGGTGTTGAAGCCACAACTTGGGCAAACTCTGCTGATGTGTTACGCAGTCGCATAGACTTATTAGTACGCAATGGTCTAATGGGTTTAGTACTTGTTTTCGGTGTATTAGTATTATTTTTAAACCTAAAGCTTGCCTTCTGGACTACAATGGGTATTCCCATTTCATTTCTTGGTGCATTTATCTTAATTGCTGCTGCTGGTGGCACAATTAATATGATTTCCTTATTTGCATTTATTGTTGTATTAGGAATCGTGGTTGATGATGCCATTATCGTTGGTGAAAGTATTTATTCGAAACGCGAACAAGGTATACCTCCCAAACAAGCCGCAGTTGAAGGCTTATATGAGGTCATTGTGCCAGTCACGATTGGAATATTAACTACAGTCATCGCTTTCGTACCAATGTTTTTTACAAGTGGATTCATCGGTCAAGTGTTAGTTGTCATACCGTTAGTAGTCGTGAGTGTTTTATTAATGTCTTTAGTTGAAGCGTGTTTCATTTTGCCTGCCCATCTTTCAAATGTGAAAACAAATAATATGCAAGGCGCAATCCCCTGGGTACAAACTAGGCTGCGCGCTGGATTAGAGTCTTTAATTAATAACATATATATACCTACCTTACGTTTAGCTTTAAAAGCTCCTTATGTAGTTGTTGCGGTAGCAATTACATCTTTGATGCTAACCTTTGGTGCTATCAATGGCGGACAAATTAAAACTGTATTTTTCCCTTCTATTGACGGTGATGATATCGCTGCTAAATTACGCATGCCAAATGGAACACCAGCCGCTGAAACAGAAAGTATTGTCAGACATATGATGGACATGGCTGAGAAAACGCGTAGTGAATATGATCAAAAATTGCCTGATGAACTAGGTTCTATATTTAAAAACATCTCAGCTAATGTCGGTTCTACACCCTTTTCTGGACGTGGTGGTCCTGGCGGCGGCGAGGAGTCTTCAAGTGGCTCACATTTTGCTGAAGTGAAAATTGAATTACTAGCAGGAGAAGTTCGTCCATATAGCGCATCAGAAATAGAAAGTCGTTGGCGGGAACATATAGGTGATATACCTGGCGCGCAATTGACATTTTTCAGCAATATTCTAGATGCAGGAGAAGATATAAATATCGAACTCGCGCATGCTGACTTTGAACAATTACTGTTTGCGGCTGAACGCTTGAAAAATATCTTACGTGACTATGCGGGAGTCGTAGATATCCGTGATAGCTTTGAACTTGGCAAACCTGAATTGCAGTTAGCCCTTACCGCTGAAGGCTTGGCGGCTGGGTTAACTCTAAATAATTTAGCCCGCCAAGTACGACAAGCATTTTATGGTGAAGAAGCTCAACGTGTACAACGTGGTCGTGACGACATTGAAGTATTAGTTCGCTATTCCGAGCCAGAACGACGCAACCTTAACAGTGTTTATGATATGCGTGTTCGCCTTGAGAATGGTGAAGAAGTCCCCTTCCAAACAGTCGCTATCGCTAATGAAGCTCGCGGTTATTCTACTATTGAACGTTCTAACCGTCGCCGTATTGTTAGTGTCACAGGAAAAGTTGAACCCGACATTGCGAATGCTAACGAAATCAACGCACAGCTACAGCAAACGATATTGCCCAGACTAGCTTCAGAATTGCCTGGCCTCTCTTACACATTTGAAGGCGCTGAAAAAGAAAGAAAAGATAGTTTCGCTAGCCTATTACGTGCACTTGCTGTTGCTGTATTAGGGATCTTTGTGTTACTTGCAGTTCAATTACGCAGCTATACACAGCCTCTGATTATAATGTCCGTGATACCGATTGGTTTCGTTGGAGCTGTTCTAGGACATAAAATTTTAGGCTTCCCAGTTAGCTTCTTTTCATTCTTTGGCATCGTCGCTTTATCTGGAGTAGTGATTAATGATTCATTAATTTTAATGGACATGATTAATCGCTTACGTAAACAAGGTAAAGAGTTAATCGATGCTGTCTTAACGGCCAGTCAACGGAGATTTAGGCCTATTATGTTTACCACACTGACTACTTGTGCGGGTTTGGCACCGATTATTTCTGAAAAAAGCCTACAAGCACAATTCTTGATTCCTATGGCTATTAGTCTGGCCGCGGGAGTCGCTTTCGCAACAATGATTACATTGGTATTAGTGCCATCATTGTATGTAATACGCTCATCATTAGGTGCACGCATTAAGACACAGTTCTATAAGTCTTATTCTCATATTGAGACTTAATATTTTCTAAGCATGATTTCTAATCGCATCTAGGGAATAGCTCAGAAGAAATACACATCTAATCTAGACAATATAAATTAGCCGCCAACGCTGCAGAGTGAGCAATATTAGAGTAATTGATTTAAGATACTCGCATCTTTTGTATTGCATTACTTTTTGAAAGGGCAATTTTATCGACCCCATAATTCTATTTTTCATACTTGGTTTATCAGCTGGAATACTTAAGTCTGAGTTGAGGTTACCCTCACAAATATATGAATTTGTTAGTATTCTCCTCTTAATATCCATAGGCATGAAAGGTGGTATTGAGCTCGCAAAACAGTCACCTTTAGGCTTAATACCGGATATGTTTGCCGTAGTGGTAATGGGCTCCATTCTTCCCATTATTGCTTTTCCAGTTTTGTTTTATGTTGGAAAATTTAAACGCCCTGATGCAGCTTCGATTGCAGCTCACTATGGCTCAGTGAGTGTCGGTACGTTTGCAGTTGCCGTGGCATATTACGAATCCAGAGGCATAACATATGAAGAACATATGCCGTTACTACTGGTAATGTTGGAAATTCCGGCAATTCTTGTCGGCATTATTTTGGCGCGTGGTTTCTCAAACGATACTAAATGGAGATCCGTGGGTCACGAAGTATTTCTGGGTAAAGGCATTATATTACTGGTAGGTGGATTGCTGATTGGCTGGATTGCAGGCCCTGAGGGTACAGCCTCAATCAAGCCTCTATTCTTTGACCTATTTAAAGGTGTATTAGCGATATTTTTATTAGAAATGGGCTTAATTGCAGCTATGCAGCTAGGCTCACTGAAAAAATATGGCGTGTTTTTAATTGCATTCGGAATATTAATGCCGTTATTTTCTTCTGTAGTAGGC
>JANQKJ010000044.1 GCA_028281205.1 Gammaproteobacteria bacterium | reverse complement strand
TCAATGTGACCCGGTTCCCCCAAATATACGAAGTGACTTACGACAAACTCCACTTGATACTACGAGCCGTAGGCTGCCAAAGTCACACTCCAGATAAAGACAAACGAGAATCGCGGTGAGCCCCGATGAGAAATGGACGGATTGCAGGGTGTAAGCCCCAAAAACAATGGCATTTGTAGCCATTGTTTGTTGCAGCCAATCAGTGAGCGGCGTCCAAAAGTTCCAGACAAAGAGCGCTAAATTATCCAATTAAAAGCCTGCTGCAAAAATCCTAGCAGTAATGCAACCAATCAAATAAAGTATTTGATTTGCACACAAAAATTATTATAACTTTCAACCAATCACTGCAGATAAAGGTGCCTTAGCAGTAATTACAGCCAATTAGAATCATTGCAGAGTTTACGGTAGGAGCTTGTAGCTCAGTTTCTGAGTATCAGGCTGTTTATTTTATGTCATATTAATAGTGGAATACGGCAGCAAGATTTATTATTATTACCAATTCACCCACAGAAGGATTACGGTATCTTAAAATGATCAGCGATAAAACAATCATCAGTCAAAAAATAACCCTTTAACATAATTATAAATTGTTCTAAAACTACATAAATCTAATAATAACTGATTAGAATAACTGTTGGCTCGACAGGATTCTAATTGGTTGATAAAAAGGCTGATAGAATGGCAATTTCAACTTATATTACGGATAATATCTACCTAGGACCAAGGTCTAAGGAAAAGCTCTGGAGATTGAGATATGATTAAAACTAGTATTTGACACGTAACGGATACCGCCGGGAATCGAACCCACACCTTTTGGACTCCAGCGGGGAAGCAGTGAGTCGCTTACCAACTGCGCCATCGACGCCCAAAAGAATGTGGGCCGAGCGAGGCTATGAATGCCCGCTAGGGTCACATAAAGTTTTAAAAAGTGATCACATTGTTGTATTACACCCTAGCATACCCTTTGGATTTGCCATTTTTTCTGTTTGCTTTCCATTTATACATTTTAAACAATCTGTGCGAAGACAAGCCCTAGCCGGTCATGGGAAACATTTATCCGCTTCGAACAATTCCAAAGCACTACCAGGGCGCTATTCGGTCTTGGAAGTGCAATCGAAGATAGAAGCCCGCTTAACTGTCACAATTAAACGGCCAACCGTCTTTTGAAGCTGTATTTAGCGGGAAATTTTAGCGGTTATGTTAATTTTGAGCATTTGACCGTTTTTTGTTGTAAATTGTGGCTTCAAACCCGGTTTTTAAATTCCAACTTAAATGGTTGGCCGTATTTCGTACGTAAAGTTAGCTGCCACCGATAATAGCTGAATGTCTAGATGTTGAGGCTAAACAAGCCGTTGAAAATAGACAGCAGATTGGCAGGAGTCGATTTCTGTCTCCAAATATGCGACATTACACCTAAGATTGTCCAATCCTGGTCAAGACTACTTCTTTCGCGTGTGCTAAACTTGGTGATTTTTCACACGAAGACAGACTTTTCCATACGTGTAATCAAGGATTGGAGTCTCCACAGCTACGATGACTATTGTTAGACTTGTGTATGGTCTTTAAAATTTTAAACAACGAAGTAGATCTCAAGATTGATGATTTTTAACGAACCACCGATAGGAATAACAGAGAACACCCATTTACGCTTCGACCCAAGCTTTCTCGAACAAATCATTTGAAACACAGCTTTAGTGCCGGAATAATTCCGGTTTGGATTCGTCTTCCTGTAGAAATAAACAACCGCCCACTTTTATTTGCCAGAAACTGTCTTTAGAAAAACCTCAAGCTTGTCAATTTAGAACGTTGTCAATTTCATTTTAGCCGTAATCTGTGACCAGATGTTAGTGGACCCTGTTCCCTTTCTGGTTTTAGTATTTACTGTAAAATGTATCATAACATGTTTTATTTGCATACATTTATTGATTATAAATATTTACTATATTCACTATATTTTGAAGTCACCTATGATACCGTTGTTATTATGCATGCATGTTATATTTACAGTAAAATTTATACCATTATACTTTATACATGCATGTTACATTTACAGTTCACATATTTTTACTATACTTACTAAACAGGCTGCTGACCGCAAAATTGTATAGAACCAAAAAAACACCTTAGGGACCGTCAAACAAATCACTCTGTCAGATCAGGAATCAGGAGCAGGTCAGCAACTTTGTCGACTGAAAAGTTTTAGAGCATTTAGCATTATCTTATGCTTTTCTAAGCGCAATAATAGTGCGTTTAGAAAAGTATAAGAAAGCCTAAAAAGCAATTGATTTGTTGTATCTGCGTTAAAACTAAGTCCATCGGTAATTTAGACACGATTTTCGTTCCCAAAACTTTCATTTAGCGTGTTGTAAATGTTAGACTCAGGCGATAAATAAGACTAACAACCTTTAATTGGAAACCCTTGGTAATTTTAGC
>JANQKJ010000306.1 GCA_028281205.1 Gammaproteobacteria bacterium | reverse complement strand
TTATCATTTTTACTGAAAATTTTTATTACTTCAATATGTGAAAAGCAGCTGGTCTTTTCTAATGTTCTTCCAAGCATCACAGTGCGTTCGCTATTAGCTCCTTTAATAACGATTTCTCGTGAGTCTAAATTAGAGTTGGAAGGTAAGAGCAAACTATAACTTTTACTATTTTCAAAAATTCTTTTTAAGAGCAGACCTTTGTACTCTAAATGAGAGCTATTTTTATTATGCGCTGATATGCATGCACATTCGGCGCCAAATAATTCAACACCTACTTTATGTTCTTTGTTGGGCAGGCCCTGCATCCAGCGAATAATGCCCACTCGCCACTGGAGAGTTTCGTTAGTATTGTTTTCATCACGCACAGCAATGATTTCACCGACACGTGTTGTGCAGATACCGTCTGCTTTGTAGTGCAGGCAAAATCCACCGGCATTAAAATTTGCAACATGCCAAGTGGCTAATGAGGACACTATGCTATTTAACTTATCTGTTTTTTCTGCTGAAACAGTATTTTCAGGTAAAACCTTATCCTGCACAGAAAATGGGTTCCAGACATCACTTAAGGTTTCATGAGCAGGCTTGTTTAAGGGTTTTGGTGAGTGTGAGTTGATGGTTTCTTCTATTGGTAGCAGAGATAAACTATTTACGACAAATGAACTCTGTTCGTGATGTTCGTCGCGTTCTTCGAATTTAGGAGTCATGGTATCAACGATATGATCTAGACCTATAATGGCGCGCACTGACTGATCGCTTTTAATGCGTTTCTTATGTCTTTGGCTGGGGTTACCTATCATAGTGATCAGACGTCCGGCCAGTTCGGGATCTAGCTCTTCATTTGATTGCAAATAATAAGATGTACTTTGTGCATATTTTTTAGTGGACTCAGCTAGCTTGCTGACCAATGCTGAATAACCGATGAAACGATTTTCGGTCGAGATTGGCATTTCGCGCGGAATATAATAAGCAGGCTTTTTGCCGGTAGCCAGGTTTGCAATATAGATGTATTCGCCGGTTAAATTGTCAGCACTATTGCTGATATCGATCAATTCGTAGTGACGTTGTAAAAACTTATTAACTTTATCTGCTTCACCCTGACGCAGTTGATTGAATGAAATTAGTGTTGCGGCGCAAAGGTGTTTGAAAATATTATGTATGCTAGTTTTTTGTTTTTTACCATCATCGGCAACATTGGTTTTATGCAAGCCATAATATTCAGCAACACGATACAGCTGGCATATGTCATGCCATATGTTAGGAGAGATTTCCTGATACATCAGCAAACTTGAAACATATTGCTGTTGTAAATGAGTTACAGCCCGGAATATGCAAAGTAATAATTTTTTCTGGTCTAATTTTGCATCACCGTGGACAACTTCACTAATAATAATTTTGTATGCAATAGAGATTTCTGAGTTGAGGTTTTGTTGTAACTCAAATATTTCGTTTGCATTTGGTGATAGGGGGAAAGTTTGACAGGCAAGATAACGACGATGGTGATCCAGGAATGTTTTTGCCAGGTTTTGTAGTAATTCCATCGAAGCAAATCGTTGTTTGGCGGGATAAGCTTGACGGTTGCTGGCTGTGATTAGTTGGTGTACCTGCTTGCTGGCAGCATCCAGGTCAATTAAAGATAGAGACTTGATCCATTTCTTAACTTGACGCGGAGTGAATGCAATATCTGGCTGTGCCAACGGATCTTGTGTAGGCATGTAGATTTGCATGTCGAGTAACATTGATAATTTCCCTGTCAGGTTGAGATTTTTCAACTTAAGATTTTAAATCTTGTGTCGGTAAAATGTGGCCACCACGTCGCCTGCTGGTCGGCGGTTGGGCTCCGTCCATCCTAATTGGCAGATATAAGTTTAGTTCTTATTCGATTTGAGGTTTGTGATTGCTTTGGCAACAAGGAAATTTAGATAAATCGACGCATAACTAATAAGTTAGCTGATTTAGTAAATTTTGCTGTCTTCACCAGCAATTTCACGTGCAAGCTTGGGAACCAGGTAACCGGGCAAATGGCTTTTCATCTTACTCACGATGGCTAGTGCTTCATCGTAAGCTACATGGAAATGATGTGTGCCCTTGGCGTTGTCCAGCATGTGTAGGTAATATGGTAATACACCAGCATTGAATAACTTATGCGATAACTTGATCAGTGTTTGTGCATTGTTATTTATTTGATTTAACAGTACAGATTGATTAAGCGTAGTGGTGTTTGTGTGCTTAATTTTTTGAGCTGCCTCACAAAATTTTGCTGTCACTTCGTCGGGGTGGTTAATATGAAATACACATACTTTATTTAATGATGAATTGTTCAACACGTCCAGCAATTCAGGAGTGATGCGTTGCGGAAATATAGAGGGGTATTTTGTATGTAAGCGTATCGTTTTTATGTGTTTAATATTTTCAATAGACTTGAATAAGTATGCGAGCATTGCATCCTCAAGACTTAATGGGTCGCCGCCACTAAGAATAATTTCATTGACTGATGTATCTTGTTCGCAAAAAGCCAATGCTTTTTCAAACATGTGTTTTTTTGGGCTACTGTCCGGGTAAGGAAAATTTTTTCTAAAACAATAGCGGCAATGGACAGGGCATGTGTTGCTAGTAATGAGTAATACACGATGGCGATATTTTTTTATAACTCCTGGCAATTGTGTTGCCTCAATGTCACCAACTGGGTTGCTGTTATAACCTGGAGGGTCTTTTAGTTCATGTTCGCTGGGCAAATATTGTTTGAGAACTGCACCATCTGCCTGATGGGTATTAAATAATTCTTGTGTTAGCTGAATCGGGAACAGTGTATTGATATCGTTTAGTAACTGCGGATTTAGATCAGTATTTTGGTAATAATTATTTAGTGATTTTAGTCCTACGTAAGAATCAGCAAATAATTTTTTCCACTCGGGGGGATGTTCTGAAGCAGGCTTGCACGGTATCATGGCGCGTCTTTTAAATTATGAAGTTATGTTTATGGCAAGTTATAACACTAACGAGTTCAAGTCAGGTCTTAAAATCATGCTTGATGGTGACCCATATACCATCGTGGAAAATGAGTTTGTGAAACCCGGAAAAGGGCAAGCGTTTAACCGAGTAAAAGTCCGTAACTTGAAAACTGGCCGAGTTGTAGATCGTACCTTTAAGTCAGGAGATAGTGTAGAGGGTGCCGATGTGATGGAAGTTGAAATGCAGTATCTCTATTCAGATGGCGAGCAATGGCATTTTATGGATCAAACAACGTATGAGCAACATGCCGCGGATGCGACTGCAGTTGGTGAGTCTTCCAAATGGCTTAAGGATCAAGATGTTTGTCAGGTAACTTTGTATAATGGAGCACCCTTGTCAGTCAGTGCGCCCAATTTTGTTGAGCTGAAAATTACCCAGTCCGACCCAGGTGTGAAAGGTGATACAGCACAGGGTGCAACTAAACCCGCGACACTGGAGACAGGTGCTACCGTTAAAGTACCTTTATTTATTGAAGAGGGTGAAGTAATCAAAATTGATACACGCACGGGCGAATATGTTTCCCGGGTAAAAGAAGGCTAGTTCTATTTTGGTTGATGTCTAATTGGCAGCCGACGGCTAGTTTAACTAACTTGCAAGCGCGGGCACGTGCACTTACACAAGTACGCGAGTTTTTTTCCCAACGTGGCGTGCTTGAAGTAGAAACTCCATTAGTGGGTGCGCATGCAGTAACAGATCCCAATATTGAGTCGTTTACGTTTGCTGATGAACAAGCGGCTCAGCATTATCTGCAAACATCGCCTGAATATGCCATGAAGCGTTTATTGGCCGCTGGGGTGCCTGATATTTACCAGGTATGTAAGTGTTTCCGTAAAGCAGAACAAGGTGATGTGCACAATCCAGAGTTCACTATGATCGAATGGTATCGTCTGGGTTTTACGCTTGAACAGATTATGCAGGAAAGCGTGGACTTAATCGTCGAACTGCTTGGCAAGCAAAAATATACTAAGGCGATTAATTATCTTAGCTATAATGATTTTTTCTCCCATGCAATCGATGTATCTTTTGCTGCATTGAGCACCAAAGATATTCAAGAATTAGCCATTGAATATGGTTTGCAGCAGGACCAAGCAATGTCGCATGCTCAGATGGTTGATTTTGTGTGTGCATATCTTGTAGACAAACATATGCAAGCTGACGCCATTACTTGTATGTATCACTACCCTGCTGAACAAGCCGCGCTGGCTAAAATTAATGTAAATGATCCCGCAGTGGCGGAACGTTTTGAGGTATTTTGTGGTGGCGTGGAATTAGCCAACGGTTATGTTGAATTGGTCGACGCAAATATACTGCTAGAACGCTTTAAGAAGGATCAGGCAGTACGACGATCTCGCGGACTTGATTATGTCGATATTGATCCGCGCTTGTTAGATGCGCAAAAGCATGGCTTGCCAGAATGTGCTGGGGTAGCGGTGGGTTTTGATCGTTTGTTGATGCTTGCCTGCAATGAAAATCGCGTTCAACATGTAATGAGTTTTAGCTGGAGCAATGCTTAAAAATTAGTTAAGTCTAGTAGCGATAGGTTCGCCCATTTTGATTACTTGGTCTATGGATAATTCTTTAAGTGCCTGAGCATAGTTCCGGGAAAAAATCATAACAACGGTTGATCCCATATTGAATGTCCCCATCTCTTGGCCTTTTTCCAAAGTAATATTTTGATTGCTATAGTCATAGTGCACTGTGGTATTCATATGCGGAGGCGTGACTAAACCAGACCATGTCATTTCAATTGCGGCGACATTAACAGCGCCAACCATGGCGATTGTCATGTAGCCATTATCCACTTTGAAGATTGAAATAACCCGTTCATTACGAGCATATAATTTATCAATTGTTTTAGGAGCGTAAGGTGCAACACTAAATAAGCGCCCAGGTATGTAAATCATTTCCAGTAACTGTCCACTATAAGCGTTGTGTACGCGGTGGTAGTCTCTAGGTGATAAGTAAATTGTGTAAAAACTTCCGCCAATAAATTTGTCCAAATATGCACAGCTTGGTGTGAGGAACTCATTCAGAGTAAAAGTTTTATTTTTTGCCTGAATTAATGTGTATTTTTCAATTTCACCAAACATGCTAATTTTGCCATCACAAGGTGAAATAATGCATGGCATGCTGTCATCAATTGGGCGCGCATCCGGTTTTAGTTTGCGCGTAAAAAACTCATTGAATGTCGAGAACTGAGATATATCTTGAATCTCAGCATCCTGCAGGTCAACATTAAAAATACGTATAAATGCTTTAATAATGTGCTTTAGGTAGGGCAGGCGTTGGCGTGTCAGCCAATAAGTTATGCGTGAGATAGCATGATGAGGAAAGCAATGAAAGATGGCCCCTTTAAGTTTTTCCCAAGGGGTTGCGAGTAATTGGTTCATTGTAATCGGGTGTGGCTAATAGAATTTTTTTATTGTTAAAAAGTCTTGCACAATATTGTCGACCTCGTGTGGAGTGCCAAAATAAGCGCTAATACCCGTGTCGGGTGCAATTAAAAAGATTGAACTGCTATGGTCAACTAAGTAATTGGCAAGCTGCCCATCATTATCCTGTTTGACAGCAATAATACCCATATTTTTCAGGAAAGGTGCAAGTTGTTCATCGGCAGCTGTAACACCAACGGCATGTTCACTAAACGCAGTTACATAAGACTTTAATGCTTCAATATTGTCACGTTCGGGATCAACAGAAACAAATATTATTTTTATTTCATCTTCAATATTATATTTTGTCTTGAGGTTGTTCACGCTGGCCGTCAGAGTGCCCATGGTGATAGGACAAATATCCGGGCAGTGGGTAAAACCGAAAAACCAAAATGTCCATGCCCCACGGATGCTGTCAGGAGTAAATGCATTACCGTTGTGATCGGTTAGTTGATAATTTGCTATCGCAGATTTTTGATCATACAAGTAGGTGGCATGCTGTAATTGGTCTTTGATATTGCCAAGTGGTGCGTTTTGTTGATAACTGTATACGCCAAAGCTAATGGCAATAATAGCCGCGAGCAAAATTATTATTTTGTTAATCATGTTTGTGGTTGATATTGTGAGTCTAATTAACGCCTATACTCGTCTAGTTTTCAGTTATGGAAAATCCAATTCGACTTACATGCAAGTCAGTGGCTGAAGCGGTGCCCGAAATAGCCTCAGTCCTACAGCAATACCCTTTAAGTTATGGGCAAGGGGTTGAAACTGCTATAGATGAGGCCGCGTATCTTGTCAGCTTTGTAGCTGGATTACCACCCGATTTTAATGCTAGCCACCGTCAGTTTTTGCTTGATGATTCAATGCGTGAGCATATGCAAACAGTGTTGAGCAAACGTATTTTCTCGCGCACACCATTGGCGTATTTACTGGGTGAAACCTGGTTGGCAGGTTATAAATTCTACGTTAATGAATATGTCCTGATCCCTCGTTCACCGATTGCTTTTATGATTGCGCAAGGTTTTTCTCCCTGGTTGCCTCGTCAACAGCCTATTAAGCGTATTCTGGATTTATGTACTGGTAGTGGCTGCTTGGGAATCTTGTCCGCCATTCAGTACCCTGAAGCTATTGTGGATATCACGGATATTGACCATCAAGCTCTGCAAGTCGCTAGTAGAAATATAGAGCTGCATGGTCTAGAAAAGCGTATAAACGCTGTAGTTTCAGATGTCTACGCACAACTTCCTAGTCAGCAATATGATATTATTATCGCAAATCCGCCGTATGTTCCTGTTAGTGGGCAGTCAGTTTTACCTAGCGAGTTTTCACACGAGCCTAAGCACGCATTATTTGCCGGTGAGGATGGTCTCGATATAGCCAAGCGAATTATTTTCGGAGCGAGCCAGTTTCTTGATCCGCAAGGTGTATTAATACTGGAAGTAGGGCAGGCGGCCGAGGATTTACAAACAAGCTTTCCACAACATCATTTTTTATGGCAAGAGCTAGAATATGGTGGGGAAGGTGTATGTGTGTTGACGCGTGATGAATGTAACAACATCACTGAGTGAGTAAAATAACAACAGATTAAATAAATGTCAGGTAATACGTTTGGAACTTTGTTTTGCGTGAGCTCATTCGGAGAGAGTCACGGACCTGCGATTGGCGCCATTGTCGATGGTTGTCCTCCAGGAATTCCCTTGTCTGAAAAAGATTTGCAGCCTGATCTTGACCGCCGTCGCCCGGGGCAGTCTAAATTTACCACGCAACGGCGTGAACCTGATCAGGTAGAAATACTATCAGGAGTGTTTGAAGGTAAAACCACCGGTACACCGATTGGTTTATTAATCCGTAACCAGGACCAGCGTTCCAAAGACTATTCCAATATTGCTCAAAGTTTCCGTCCTGGGCATGCAGATTACACTTATTTCAAAAAGTATGGGATTCGTGATTATCGTGGCGGTGGCAGATCGTCCGCACGTGAGACAGCCATGCGAGTTGCTGCAGGTGCAATCGCAAAACAGTTTTTAAAACATGATTTTGGGACTGAAATAAAGGCTTGTGTGACCCAGATTGGTGACATTCAGGCGCAGGCAATGAATTGGCAAGATGTGGAAACAAATCCATTTTTCTTTCCGGATAATGCGCAGGTTCCTGCGCTGGAAAAGTTGCTGGATCAATTGCGTCGTGATGGGGACTCCATCGGCGCGCGTTTAATGGTGCAAGCCGAACATGTCAAAGTGGGTTGGGGTGAGCCTATATTTGACCGTATTGACGCTGATA
>JANQKJ010000008.1 GCA_028281205.1 Gammaproteobacteria bacterium | reverse complement strand
GAAATCATGAGCAAATCAAAAAAACTATCACCCTCAGATTTAAAATCATTTACGAGAACTTTTCTGCAATGTGGTGACCACTTACATACACTATGCAGACTAGAGATTAATAACAGATTAGCCAAGTATGATGTTAAATACAGTCAGTGGTTGATTCTTGATTGTTTGACGCAAGCAGAAGTTGATAACCCCTCTAAGGTCGCATCTCAACTTGGCATGGAAAGAGCCACTGTCAGCCGCAGCCTCGACATTCTAGAGTCGCGCAACCTAGTCAGTCGTACACATAATTTAACCGATCGCCGTGTGGTTGAAATTCAAGTTACCGCACAAGGTAAGAAAATCGCTCAGCAAGGTGTCCAACGTCTCGAGCAGCTCGTTCAGCAAGTCACTGCTGATCTTAGCAATGCTCAAGTAAATGATACTTTCGCCCTACTTGAAGTAATTAAAGAAAATCTCAATCAGAAGATTGGACGTTAATTTGCAAATCTCAAATGCTCTTGATCAGAGCACTTTTCATACAAGGCAAGTAGCCTAAATTTATTATCAACCTAGTCGAATCTATTGACTAGGTTGACCATTGATCATTGCTTCTTGAACTCAGGCAAGCAATACTTACGCTATTATTTTAATAATAAAACAGACACCATAACTTGCGCTTCAAGTTAACCAGTTCTTATGCCTGAAAATGCTGTAACAAGACAAAACCCCTGTCCCATTTGGGTTTGGCTAATCCTGCTTATAGGACTCGTCATGTTATACCTGCTCTACAATCATGCCATAGCAAAAAAAGCACTTTGGATTCAACAAGATATCCAAAACAGAGCGAGCCAAAGTATGCACAATAATGGACAGTTAATGGACGTTACGGTAACTGCTGATGGGCGAGACATCACCTTATCAGGTAATGTCAGTAGCGAACTGGCACTCGCCGAAGCAGAAAATCTTGCTAGACAGATCGTGGGCGCTAGGCTTATTAACAACCAGCTTGTTGTCTCCGATGCGCCAACCGCGACGCCTAGCGAAGCTGAAGCCAACCAAATAGCCACAACAGCAGAACCAGAAATAACGGCACCCAAACCATCTGAAATTCTTGCCAAGGTCGAGCCAATGCCACAAGAATTTGCCCCACTGAATGAAACTGAACTAGCGCAACAAGAAAAACAGCCACTAACTGAAACACAGATTGAACTTACTGAGGCCGAGATCACTAAACAAAAACTTAGCCAACTTGATTTCAGCAATATCACCTTTGAAAAGAATTCCACTGCTCTAACTGCTGACGCTCAATCAACACTAGACCAAGTTGTTAGCGCATTATCGGAAAACCCAACTGTTAACATCCACGTTAATGGACACACTGACAGTTCCGGAAACCCTGAACTTAACTTGAAGTTAAGCAAGCAACGCGCGCAATCAGTATTTGATTATTTAGTTAATGCAGGTATTGATGGTATTCGTATTCAAGCAAATGGTTTTGGCGATCAATTCCCTATTGCCCCAAATGACACCAAGGCTGGTCGCATTAAAAATCGGCGCATAGAAATTAAAGTTAAAAATGGAGAGTAGTATTATGTCTTACCTTGTAGGCGAAATCGGTGTCTACTTATTAGCTGCTGCACTTATTGGTGGACTAATAGGTTGGTTCTTATATCGATGCAAATGTAATAAAGCTGTTGCTGAGGTCGAAGCCCAAAAAGAGACACTCAACACAGAACTAAGCGCAACTAGAGGACAATTAGCTTCAGTACAACAGCAACTAAAAACCACTGAACAACAATTACATGACTCAAATAATAATGTCATGCACTTACGTGGCGATCTTGCTCAGACTGAAGGAAATGCATTTTTAATGCAGTCGCGTTGGCAGAGTACACTCAAACAGTCTCGTCAAGTTCCCAATCAGCTTAAATGGATACAGTCTCTGCAGTCCAAACTGGCAAACAAGAATGTGCAACTTCAACAAAACAGACAATTCGCAGAGGTCAAAGCGTGGGAAGCAAAAGTTACTAAAGAAAATCTTGCGCGTGTGCACACTCGACTCACTGAAGTTGATGCAAAAGTCGCTAGTCTTAGAGATTGGGTATCTGTTTTCCAAACCAAGCTAGTTAAAACCAAAACGAATTATGCTCAGTTGCGCAGCTACGCAGATAACATTCAGGTCGCACTTAACGCCAACAAAGAAAATCTTACGCGTACACACAATCGCTTAACCGAAATTGAAGGCAAGCAGCAACCACTGCGCACTTGGATTCGAGTTTTCCAAACTAAACTCATGAAAACTAAATCGGACTACACTCAATTACGCAGTTATGCTGACAATATTCAAATAGCACTTAGCGCTAATGAAGATAATTTATCACGTACTCACACACGCTTGTCTGAAATAACTAAGGAGCTACAGGAATTAAAAGATCGCAGATCTAACCCAATGCCAGTGTTACCACCCGCGGCTGATGTCAGTGACAATAAAACATTACGATTAGTTGATCGCATCAGGTTACTTGGCACCTCTAAGGGTAGTATTTATGGCCGTATGCATAATCAAATTCGTGAAGCGAAACTAGAAACGATTGAAACAGAGCGCGTTCTAATAGACAGTTGTGAAGAAAAAGACGCCATCATTAATGACTTGCGTGTGCAACTTCGCAAAGCTGAAAATCGAGCTCAAAAAGCACCTGTAGTGCAACTTGATCAAAGCGTCAAAATAAAAGAACTTGAAGCAGAGCTTGCTCAAGTAAACTTAGATATACAAAACAATGTCAATATAGAAGCTCAAGTGCGCGAACATCAGCTCACTATTGATGCTTACCGAAGTAAACTGCAGGCAACCAAGAACCAGTTACTCAAACAAAGCATTCAAGCAGCACCGACAGCCCCTGTCACTGACGAAGACACTACAAGACCTCCTACGGACTCCACTCCCGATGATTTGAAATTAATCAAAGGTGTTGGGCCCAAACTGGAAAAAATGCTGCATGACTTAGGCATATATAAATTTTCTCAGATTGCCACATGGAATCAGTCAGACATTGATGACATTTCTAAGAAACTTGGTAGCTTTAAAGATAGAATATCTCGCGATGATTGGGTTAACAAAGCACGTGAGTTAGATAAAAATAAATAAATCTTCAATATCGCACTTACTCAGAATTATTTAATTCCGAGCTTGATTCTGAGTAAGTCGCATCAAACAATGTCACACCTGTTTCATCAAGAGTCATCTTGGGAGCAGGATTAATTCTTCCAGTAGTCAGTTTCATATCATCTGCAGTCATCATCATTTGATCACCACTGGCATTTTCCATGACCAGACCGGCAGTTCTTTTCTCGCTATCAAGCACTTTCCAACTACCGTAAATCGCGCCTTGACCGTCAATCAACTCAAACTCTCTTGCTTTAACTTTATGAGCAAAAATAATTTCTGATCCTGAATCCTTGGAAATCACATCATAAATCGAGTAGCCCACTAAAATAATAATAGCTATACGGGTATTTCTTTGCAGTATCTCTAAACTCTTAATGCGTTCTTCTAGAGTCTTACCGTCCTGTTTATTATCAGCCATATGGTCTCCTAGTCATATTCATTATTATTTTAAAATTTGTGGTAACTCACTTAAGCAATGTACGACCCGATCAGGTGTTTGTCCTCCCGGCCATGCTAGTCGCCTGTGGTTAAACCAAATTGCCTTACACCCTGCTTTCAATGCACCTAGTACATCTGTTTGAGGCGAGTCACCGATATGTACAATCTTTTCCAGAACCACATTTGCTTGCTTGGAAGCATTAACAAACATATCTGCATGGGGTTTGCTAACACCAACTTGTTCGGCGGTAACGACAAAATCAAAAAACCGCCCTAGTGAAATATTATGTAATTGTGCATTACCATTAGTAATCGCACCTAAAGTGTAGTGTTGTTGTAAATAGGATAATACTGTTTCGGCGTGCTCGTAAGGCTCTACCTGGTCTCTAAAATGGCGGAATAAGGACATCGCATCATGTGCAAATTGAGATTCATAGTTAAATTCTTCAGCCAATTCGCTTAAAGCACAGTACCTCAGTTGGGTTACATTATGTGCAATATCTTTACGCTGCTCACCTAAAAGCGTGCGCTTTATAGTAATGTCATCCAGCGTATATTTTTGTGTAATCTTAGAATAATTTTGTTTCATCCAATCGTATAGAGCTTGTTCAGCTCTAGTAATAGTCGGCTCTACTGGCCACAAAGTATCATCTAGATCTAGAGTGACACACTTAATTCCATCAAACACTGTGGTCTTGGTCATAGTTACTTGCAACACCCATGCACAGTGACAGTAATTTTACGTCGATGCGCTTGATGACGGTGTTCCCATATATACACTCCTTGCCATATTCCTAATGCAAGTCTTGAATGATTCACAGGCAATGTAACTTCTGTATGCGTCAGTACAGAACGCACATGGGCAGGCATATCATCCGCTCCCTCATCAGTATGAATAAACATAGGATCACCATCAGGAATTAATTGAGACATAAATGTTTCTAAATCTGTGCGAACATCCGGATCAGCATTCTCACAGACAATTAAGGAGGCACTGGTATGATGGATAAATACATGACACAAACCAAGTTTAATACCGGATTCAGCTACAACTGTTTCGATTTGCTCAGTAATATTACGTGTTTCACGTGCAGCCATTGAAACATGTAATGTCTGTTGAAAATATTGCGTATGATTATTCATTATCCAAAATCTTACTTCGAAACCTGCAGCAATGTTAGCTAAACTAGGCACTTCCAAATGTTAACAAAATGCTCACATATTCATGCCATCAAATTCTAGCAATGTATTAAGACGGCAATCCGCTTGCGTCCTTATAGGTAATGTAAAAATGGGTGGTAATGCGCCTATTGTTGTTCAGTCTATGACAAACACAGACACTAGTGACATTATACGCTCCGCAGCTCAAGTGGCAGATCTAGCTAGAGCAGGCTCAGAAATCGTTCGGCTCACCGTTAACAACATTGAGGCTGCTCGCGCTATTCCACATATAAAAGAACACTTGGCACGCATGAATATTAACGTTCCGTTGGTAGGTGATTTCCATTTCAATGGCCACAAATTACTTGCCGAGGCACCTGAATGTGCTGAGCACCTGGACAAGTACCGCATTAATCCAGGAAATGTCGGACGTGGAAAAAAGCGTGATAGTCAATTCGCATCCATGATCGAAACCGCATGTAAATTTCAAAAACCTGTACGCATTGGTGTTAATTGGGGCAGCCTCGACCAACAGGTGTTGGCTGAACAAATGGATCTCAATCAACAACTGACTGAACCCAAACCACTAGAAGAAGTAATGCAAGAAGCTTTAATCACCTCTGCGCTCAGTAGTGCCAAATACGCAGAATCGTTAGGGCTTAATGAAGACAAAATTGTTATTTCTTGCAAAATCAGTCAGGCACCCAAACTGATTAAGGTCTACCAAGATTTAGCTCAACGTTGTAACTATGCACTTCATGTAGGACTCACTGAGGCTGGTATGGGTATTAAAGGAACCGTGGCTTCTGCGGCTGCGCTGGGAATACTCCTTCAACAAGGCATTGGTGACACAATTCGTGTCTCGCTGACCCCACAACCAGGCGGTTCACGTACTGAAGAAGTGGTGATCGCTCAGGAAATCCTGCAGTCTCTAGAATTGCGCGCGTTCACCCCAGCTGTTACGTCATGTCCCGGTTGTGGACGTACAACTAGCGATTATTTCCAAAAGCTCGCCGATGATATCCAGCTATACCTTCGCAAGTCGATGCCAGACTGGAAAAAAACCTACCCGGGCGTTGAACACTTATCTGTAGCAGTCATGGGTTGCGTAGTTAATGGCCCAGGTGAGAGTAAGCATGCCAATATCGGTATCAGTCTACCTGGTAGTGGGGAAGCACCTGTGGCACCTGTTTATATTGATGGTGAAAAATCATGTACTTTGCGAGGTGAACACATCGCAGATGAATTTAAGCTTATCGTGACTCAATATATTCATGATAATTATCAAATTAAATAAATTTTTAGCTCTGAATTTCGCCGGGATATTGTCAGTTTTAACCAATAAGAACTTACTAACAGTAAGTTACTTATAATTTTTCATCTATTTTTATAAGTCTTAAAATATTTTTTTATGCAGCAAAACATTTAGGGAACTCTATGCATTATGTTAGTATCCTAGTGACTGAAGGTAATTAGAGAACACTATATATTGTATGGAAGTCGTATCCAGTAAAGTAGAAACAGGCCTTTCCACTCATAACATTTCATTATCAGTACTGTTTGCATTATGGCTAATACTAGGAATAGCAACTTATGCATTCGCATTGTTTACTGTGTGGTTACCAGAGATTGAAAGCCTGACAATAATCTAGTTTAATCACTACATTGCATCAGCGATAAAAACATAATAAAGAGAGTCAATAGTGATTACACAGGAACGTCGAAGTGCGGAAGATCGTCGCAAGATGATTACTACTCCGTTGTTTCCGTTTTTTGACTCTGAAGACACATTAGTTCGCCAAGACAGACGCCAGATCCCCGAGCGCCGTATCAATAATATTCTAATAGAAGACCCAAGTGACGACATCATTGATGTCGAAGTATCAGATATAGGCAATAAGCGCTTATTTATCTGGTTTCAGGATGAAATCCATGAGGTCAAACGTGGCGGTGAAGGTGTATGGATAGGCCGTTCACCCGATTGTTTCGCCAGTTTTTCTTCCAGATTCATATCCAGAAAACATTCACGCCTATGTTTTGAAAACAATGGCTACTACTTAATCGATGACAGCGTAAATGGGACTTATATCAAAAATGATGATGGCGAAGTATTTGTCACCAAAGACAAAATCATGATTAAAGGCAGCGGCATTATTAGTTTAGGCGTACCCTTCGATCACTCTGAAAGTGACGTCATTCACTACTTCATAGGCTAAATTTTAGTTGCCAAAAAATCACTCTGCTCTGAGTTAAAATTTATCGGCTACATCTGACCGTTCTTCGGCTTTTTGTTTTTTGGTCATGACGTTTTATTTTGCTTGATACATACTTCTGGCATGTCTCAAAAACAGCTCAAATCAGACCAAAAACCAGCAGAACGACGAAAATGGGGTAAGCGCCCAACCTATCCATTTGTAGATAGCAGCGGCGTACTTGTCACCAAAAATCGCCGTCGTTCAATTGATATACGCGAAACTGAAAAAGACCAAAGCCTAGGGCGCCGCACTAGCGACAAACAAGTACTGGATGACTCCGATACTGCCCCAGAATTACCTTCAATTTTAAAGGATCACGATTTCACTAATGTTGGAGTACCTACGCTTGAGACATCCAGTAATGTTGCCCAAGCAATGGAATTGTCATTTCAAAAGTGGAGAATCAACCTTTCTCAGCAGGAAAAGCGCTGCAGTCTTGGACGTGATCAAAATTGCGATTTAGTTGTTATGAACCGTTTTTCTTCACGCCGACATGGACGTATTGAATGGCGCAATGGTCAATTTTATTTCTGTGACCATAGCTTCAATGGAACTTATATTGATTTTGATGACGGCCGCACCACACATATTTGCCGCGATGAAATTATTCTTAGTGGCTCAGGTGTTCTAAGCCTAGGTAAACCTTCTAATGTAGACAAAGAGTTTGTTGTACGTTTTATTATTAGCTGATTCACTAGTCATACTCTGATTAATTCAAATAATAAACAGCCATTTTGGTTAGTTTATATCTTTATTTAAACACTTCATTTACTTAATTAAAACTTTCAGCTAATCAGTACGCTATAGAAATTTTTAAGCGTATTTTCTATCCAAATGTTGTTTCTGCCAGATCGTAAGTAATGACGACTGTGACAATAAAGTGACTAACAAATAGGTATATAGTCACTCCCGCTATTAGGCCAAATTCTCAAAAAGTGCTTACAATTCAAAGCTTAGCGTAGTTCACATTTACGCACACAAAGTCAAATTAAACGTAATTAATATACCGTTTATTCCTGAAATTATGACGTTCATCACGGGCACATTCTTTACAGAGCAATAGTATAGACCCTAACAGATACAGAGAAACTACGCTCTTACCCAGAGCCTAACCTTGAAGTGAACGACTATGCGACGTAAACAATTAATAGACACAACATACAAGATCCAACAGGCCATTTCAGACAGCGAACTGCTTGAACGATTGCATGTCCGTATACTTGCATTAAGCAAGCAAGGCAAAAAGGTACCTAATGTCGGCGACCTTTTAGCTGCACTAAACAAGTTCTCAATATCTACCAGCAAATTATCCGACGCAGAAAAAGAGGTTCTTAAGCAATTGGATCTGCATTATTTAAATGATCCCAAGAATTGGCCTAAACTGATTTCTACTGACCAGCCTGATTTGCTTAAAAGTATTTTCAGCAACCTGCGCAGACTGCGTTCAAGTCTGGGTTACTTCCAAAAAGTAATTTGTATTGGCCACGATGAATTAAGAAATAAGACTGCTGAAGATGAAACTATCTCAATCTTATTATTACCCGATAAAAATACTAAAGACACGCCCAAGAAAATTGCCTCTACTCTTGAGAGTGTGCAACAGCTATATAATTGCTTTGTAACACTTGAACACATTGAAAGCCCAGCTGAACTAACAATCATTGGTATGGACTCTGGTAACGAAAAATCCATCGAATTGACTGGTGAGACTATAGTGCTGGAAAAAATGAAGGAGCTTTTATATGGCGTGTGGATGCAAGTCCTTCCTTCACACAACCAATATCTAAGTGAACAGCTTAAGCTGATCTTAAAATCACTGCCTATTTTAGAGAGAATTGAAGAACTATCTACACTAGGTCGACTTGAGAAAGAAAAGGCTGCTTTGGTTAAACGTCAGTTAACAACAAGTTTAGAAGATTTAATACGCTCTAATACAATTGTTGAAGAAATGTATGATCACTGGGAGAAAGATCCACGTGTTGCCATGCAGTTAACACCACGCCTAACCACTCAGAATGTAGAGCAAAGCGCGACAAAGGAAGAGGAACCTCAGTTCTCTACCCAACAAATCAACAGCCCATTTCTAAAGAATCAAGAAGAAGAATTAATTGCAACTACGAGCAAAAAAACTACCGAGCAAAAAGTTACTAGTCTCAGTGACGCTGATAAGTTACGCTTTATTCGCTCAAAAAAAAGTAGAGGCTAGTG
>JANQKJ010000317.1 GCA_028281205.1 Gammaproteobacteria bacterium | reverse complement strand
TTGACAACAGAATTATCAAACCCTCAAGGGTATGGCCGAATTGTAAGAAATGCTAGCGCAAAAGTTGAAGCAATTATCGAAGAAAAAGACGCCGATCAGCAGACCAAACTGATTAAAGAAATCAATACAGGAATACTATGTGCATCAACATCAAGTTTAGTCGATTGGCTCGGACGCATTGATAATAATAACCAGCAAAAAGAATATTATTTAACAGATTGTATTGCCTTAGCAGTGCAAGACGGAAAGCTAGTGGAAGCGGTTGTTTGCCAAGACCCAACAGAAGTAATGGGAGTGAATAACCGAATTCATTTGGCAGAAGTGGAAAATATTTATCAGCAAAGACGACGAGCAGACCTGATGGTTAATGGTGCCACATTGCGCGACAGTTCGAGTGTATATGTAGAGGGTTCAATCGAAATTGGCAATGATATTGTTATTGAACCAGGCGTCATGTTTAAAGGTAGTGTCACATTAGGAGATGACGTTAATATTGGCATGAACTGTGTTATTACTGACAGCAAAATTGCATCCGGAACGGTAATTCATCCGAATTCTGTCATTGAAGATTCTGACATTGGTGAAAACTGTGAAATAGGTCCTTTTGCTCGCGTGCGTCCCAAGACAGAATTAGCAAGTGAGGTAAAACTTGGAAATTTTGTAGAAGTTAAAAAATCCAATATTGCCAGTGGCAGTAAAGTAAATCATTTAAGTTATATTGGTGATGCCACCATTGGTGAAAAAACCAATATCGGTGCGGGTACTATTTGTTGTAACTACGATGGTGCAAACAAACATAAAACAATCATCGGCAACAATGTGTTTATTGGTTCTGATACCCAGCTAGTCGCACCTGTTACTGTTAGTGATGGTGCCACCATAGGTGCGGGGTCTACCATTACACGTGATGCGCCAGCTGAGAAACTTACGCTATCACGCAGTAAACAAATAACAATTGATAATTGGCAACGCCCTATCAAGCAGAGTAAATAAGGAAGTAAGGAGACTTTCATTATGTGTGGAATCGTCGGAGCAATTTCTAAAAGAGATGTTTCAGATATCCTTTTAGAAGGTTTAAAGCGACTTGAATATCGTGGCTATGATTCTGCGGGCATGGCGGTACTTAATAAAGGCTTACTAGAACGAGTGAGGCGACCAGGAAAAGTCTCTGAACTCGGAGATGCACTACAAGAATCAAATTTAAACGGCATTGTCGGTATTGCACATACCCGTTGGGCAACGCATGGTGTGCCGTCAGAATACAATGCGCACCCGCATATTTGCAACGGCCGAGTGGCAATTGTTCACAATGGCATTATTGAAAACTATCAAGAATTAAGAGAACAACAATCCAAGGCCGGATTTAAATTTACTTCTGATACCGACACAGAAGTAATTGCTCACCAAATTGTTTATTACCTTGATCAGGGCGATTCGTTATTCTTTGCGGTACAAAATACAGTTAAAGACCTTAAAGGTGCTTATGCACTGGGTGTGATCGACCGAACCGATGAAGATAGAATTATTGCTGCGCGTAGTGGTAGTCCATTAGTGATCGGTGTAGGGGAAGATGAAAACTTCATAGCATCTGATGTACATGCTTTATTAAAAGAAACACAAAAATTTATTTATCTGGAAAATGGCGATATTGCTGAAATCACACGCGATAAAATTTCAATATTTGATTTGAATGGCGAGTTTGTCGAGCGGGAAATAAAGTCAAGTAAACAAAGCTCTGATGCAGCCGAAAAAGGTGAATATGCGCATTACATGCTCAAAGAAATTTATGAGCAACCACGTGCCATTGCAGATACATTAGAAGGCAGAATTCTTAATGGCAAGGTCATGGACGAAATTCTAGGACCAAAAGCCAAAGGCATTTTAGACAAAGTACAAGCGATACAAATTATTGCTTGTGGTACCAGCTACCATGCCGGGCTAGTTGCAAAATACTGGTTTGAAGAAATTGCCGGTATTCATTGCCATGTTGAAGTTGCCAGTGAATTTCGTTATCGCAAGCATGTTGTAAGACCCGGTACTTTATTCGTTACTATTTCACAGTCTGGTGAAACCGCAGATAGCTTAGCCGCTTTATTACAAGCAGGTTCTGAAAACTACGTAGGTTCATTAGTAATCTGTAATGTCCCAGAGAGCTCTCTAGTAAGAGAGTCTGATTTGGCATTAATGACACATGCCGGACCTGAGATTGGTGTTGCTTCTACTAAAGCATTCACAACACAACTAGTTGCGCTAATGATGCTGGTAATCCTAGTTGGTCGACGCAATGGTTTACATCCAGAAATGGAGAAAATCTTAGTTGAGCAGTTATTAAACTTACCAGTAAGAATTAATAAAGCCCTATCACTTGATGACCCGATAAAAGAATTAGCACAGCTTTACAAAGATAAGCATCATACTTTGTTCCTCGGACGAGGTTCTCACCATCCGATAGCTATGGAAGGTGCACTTAAGTTAAAAGAAATTTCATACATTCATGCGGAAGCGTATGCGGCAGGTGAGCTAAAACATGGGCCAATTGCTTTGGTCGATGCAGATATGCCCGTCATTACTGTTGCACCCAATAATGAATTACTTGAGAAGCTCAAATCAAATATAGAAGAAGTACGTGCACGTGGTGGTGAATTGCATGTATTTGCGGATGCAGGCTGCGCATTTGAAAAAGATGAAGGCATGCAATTAATAGAACTTGATGCGCCTGAAAATGCCGTAGCCCCTATTATCTTTACCATTCCTCTACAACTACTTTCTTATCATGTGGCGGTACTAAAAGGCACTGATGTCGATCAGCCAAGAAACTTGGCGAAGTCAGTGACTGTTGAGTAGCGATTTAACGTCATCGCCGGTCTAGTATGGACATTGGCAAACAAGTAATCTCCTCGCTGAAGTGGGTTGCAGTGGCCAAGTTTATTGGCCAGTTATGTACCTGGGCGATCACTATTTTTGTTATCCGTCTTCTTGAGCCCGAAGATTATGGTCTGCTGGCATTAGCAGTTGCGGTAATGGGCTTAGCTACGTTAGTAAATGAGATGGGCCTCGGCTCTGTTATTGTTCAAAAAACCAAGCTTGCGCGTCATATCATTGAAAAAATCCTGGGCTTGTTAATAGTTGTAAATTTAGTTTTTTATATTGCTATTTATCTTAGCGCCCCGTACATAGCGTCATTTTTTGAAGAACCATCACTGGCAAAAGTACTACAAGTCGTTGGTATAGAATTATTGCTAGGTGCTTTTGTTATTATACCCGATAGTATATTAACGCGCGATATGAAGTTTAAGTATATCGCTGTGATTGGTTTTATTCGTGCTATTTCAGCAAGTTTAGCTACACTAATTTTAGCGTTACTGGATTACGGTGTTTGGGCGCTAGTGCTTGGAAATATCTTCGGGGTAATTGTACAAGGCGTTGCGTTGAATTTAACTGTACGTCAATGGTATATGCCAAGCTTTAATTTTACTGGTATGCGTAAAGAAATTAGCTTCGGCGGTTTAGTTACAACAGACCGCATACTTTGGTACCTATATTCTGAAAGTGACACATTTATTATTGGTAAATTCCTAGGTAAAGAACTATTAGGTATTTATACGGTTGCTAGGCAGTTAGCTGCACTACCTTCAGCAAAAATTGCTCAAGTGTTAAGTGATATCGCTTTTTCAGCTTTCTCTCGAATTCAAGAAGATGGTGAACGGGTTACGCGTTATTTTTTAAAATCTGTACGCGTGATGAGTTTTGTGTCATTTGCGATATTTATTGGTATAGCAAGCGTCGCCTCTGAGATTGTGCATTTGTTTCTTGGCGAGAAATGGCTGCAAACGATACTACCTTTACAGTTATTAAGTACGGCACTTTCATTGCGTATGCTTGAGACTGTCATTCCATCTGCGCTAATGGGCTTAGGCCGGCCGGATATAAATGTAAAAAATCAAATGATTGCATGTGTGATCATGCCGCTTGGAGTATTTGTTGGTGTTAATTGGGGCTTGCAAGGTGTTTGCATAGCCTGGGTGTTAGTTTATTCAATGTACTTTCTAATCATGCTGTATCGCTCATTGCCAGTACTTGGTGTTTCAGTATTGCGCTACCTTAATACTATTAGTGGGGCGGCGATTTGCTCTATCGTCATGTTTTTATCAATATTTTTAATGCGTGGAGTACTCGATTCATATTCAGCAACCATGCTGACTAAGCTAATAGTATTAGTACCAACGGGAGCCATTGTGTATCTATCAATGACCCTTATGATTCAAAGGCATATTCTGTTTGAAATACGTGAACTTGTTAGGCCGGCCTAAGAAAATCTGACGTAAATATAGTGGTTTAGGCACAGATTTTTTGTAAACCAGCTAGACGTTTATCTATTTAGCGAACCACACCTCTTAAATTACCTACCGATTGAGGTAGCATCCTATGAGTTTAATGGATGTATTTGTCCCTGATCTCTAAGGAAAAGGCTATGCTACGTAGTTTGGTAGAAAAAACACTTTTATACGTCGATACCACAAAACTGCCAAAAGAAATCAAAGCAGCAATTAAAAACGACCACTCAGGCTTAAAGCACTCTGACCCAGGATGTCAGGTAGTGATTGATGAAGGCATTAAGTGGCTTGGACGTGCACAGGATAACTCTGCAAGTGCAGATGGGGGTGTCGCCCGGGATTATAATTTAATAAATGGTTGGGCTACGTCATATCCTGAGACAACAGGCTATATTGTTCCTACCATGATTGAGTATGGGAAAGCTTTCCATAATGATCAGGCGATAGAACGAGCTAGACGTATGCTGGATTGGCTGGTTGATATCCAGCTGGAAGATGGCGGATTTCAGGGTGGACGTATCGATGCTAAGCCGGTGGTTTCTGTCACCTTTAA